>NZ_CP044212.1:0-165393 GCF_016804345.1 Rhodococcus ruber
TTTCAAATCGTTGCCGTACGAAGTTCCCCTCGGTTGCGCCAATGATGTCAGGACCTGCGATGGGATAACCTAGTTGACCGGCTTCGTAACTGAGAACAGCCCACGCTCCGAGGATTTCCAGCGGTACAAACCACGTCCCAAGGAGGGGTGAGAGTAGATTGATCCCTTGTTCTCAAAAGCCACGTAGTGGCCGATACCGTCAGGTGCTACTTGTTCGTCGGTCTTCGGATATCCCAGTTCACCGTCTTCTCTTCCACGTGCGGCCCATTCATCGCGTACTCCGAGATAAAGGACGCGAGCTCCTGTCTGGCCGGACCAGGTGATGGTGCCGTTGAGGAAGTTGTTGTAGCGGCCGTTGTACTTGTTGACGACGATCTCGTCGCTGCTGGGTAGCCGAGGGGGCCGGTTTCGGCGCCGAGGGCGTGGTATTTGTCGCGGATGGCGCCACCGATGGCGCCGAGGGAGACCGGGCTCCAGTAGATGGAGCCGCCTTGGAAGTCCTGGCGCCGGCCGTTCTGCAGCACGATCTCGTCGGTGATGGGATAGCCGAGGAAGCCGGCTTCCCAGTTGTGCTGGCCCCACTTCATCATGAAGTGGTTGACCACGGGGTGCGCCCGGCGTTGGGGTGCCAGTAGATCGGTCCGTTGGCGAAGGTTTGGCGGCGTCCGACCTGGTCGGGGTTGACCAGTTCGTTGCTGGTGGGCCAGAGCAGGAAGCTGTTCGGTCCGCCGAGGGAGTCGTACTTGACGCGGATCTCCCCGCAGACGACGTACTGCCACGCGGGAAGTAGACCATGCAGTCCGTGGGAGCGGCGGCGGCGACGGCGTTGGTGGTGGTGCTGCTGCGGGCGTTGCGGGACCGGGAGGCCGCGAGGAGTTTCGCCTCGGCGATCTCGGCCTTGTCGGCATCTTCCTTGGTGAAGCCTTCGGGGAGTTCTTGGCGGTCCGAGCGCATCTTGCCGGGCATGATCGTGGAATTGGGGTTCTGTGTCGGTGTCCACTCCACCCAGGGTTCCTTCTTGCCCGGCGCCGTCTCCGGTCTCGCCGGCGCCGGTCTCGCCGGCGCCGGTGTCGTCGGCTCGGCGCTCGGAGGAGCCGGGGTCTCGGTGACCGGCGGCACCGGCAGCCGCGTCGTCATCGGTACCGACGAGGCCGACGGCGCCTCGGTCATCTCAGTGGTGTCCGGTGTCGACTGTTCGGGCGCCGGTGCCTCGGCCGAAGACGTGGTGATGCCGGCGCTCGGTGGTGGCGTCGAGGTGATGATCGGGCGGTGGGCGTGGCCGTGGGCTGGGCCAGCACGGTGGAGCTGCCGTGGGTGATCAACAATGTGGTCGCGGCGGCGAGCACGCAGCGACTCACCCACCGGCGGTGGGACGTGCCCAGGGCACGGCGACGGAGCGATTCCATTCGAGACTTACCGTCTTTCGCAGGAACAAGGACCAGCGGTGGCGCCATCGCTGCCTGAAACCTAACCGCTTTCCCACCAACCACACCCGTATCCGGTAACACTTCCATCACGGAAACCATCCGTCCGGTATCTTCATGGAAGGTCGGTCGATTCCGGCATTTCGGTACTACACCCGAAGGGCTGCCCGTCCCGCGGCGGCGGTCTGGTGGTGCGCAGGGAAGTGCTCTGCTTCCGGAAGAAGTGCGGGATGAGTGTGACGAGGATGTCCGGTGCGGTGCGGCGGCTCGGCGCCGGGGTGGTCGGGCCAGGCCCCCGGGGTCTCGGCGGCGAGGGCGCAAGGTGCGCTGCCTCGGTGCCCGTAGGCTGTCCGGGCGGTCGTTCCCGGGACCGATACCGATTCGGAGGGGACGGCAATGTAAGGCGAGCGGGAAGGAGGGTGGTGGGGACCACGCAGCACCGGGGCCGGGTCACCCGGTTCCACTTCGTCACCGTCGGCCGAGTTGTTCGCCGCCGCCGGGTATCACGGGTCAGCACCGGCGAGATCGTCGCCGCGGCCGGCTCGAACAAGGGCGCGCTGTACTACCACTTCCGCTCCAAGGATGACCTCGTCGCGGCGATCATCGACGAACAGCACCGCCGCTCGATCGCCCTCGTCCAACGCGTCACCGCCACCGACACCGCGGCGCTCGAGCAGATCGTCATGCTCAGCCACGCCCTCGGCGAGCAACTACAGGAGAGCGTGCTGGTGCGGGCCGGGCTGCGCCTGTCCACCGAACTCACCGACCGCACCTCCGCCCACCCGTACCGGGACTGGATCGGTGCCTGCCGGGTGCTGCTCGACCGCGCCGCCGACGACGGCGATCTGCGCGCCGGTCTGGACCTGGATGCGGTGGCCCGGTTCGTGATCGGGGCGTTCACCGGCCTCCAACAGCTGTCCGGGCTGCTCACCGACCGCTCCGACCTGTCCCGGCGGATCGACGAGCTGTGGGCGCTGGTGCTGCCGACCCTGGTCGCCGACCCCGGCCGGCGCGAGGCGGTGCGCCGCGCCCGCTGGACACCCCCGGTCCCCGTCGCCTGACCGGGGTCCACCCCACCGGGACCGCCCCGCCCGTCCCCTCGGGGACGCGCTCCGCCGACCGCCGCGGCCGTAGGTCTCATCGGCGGACACCGCAGGCACCGTCTCGGTGAGCGACACAATCACCCCGGCCCACGACCGGGCGGCCCGGACCGGCGGCCGGTGACCTCGGCAACGTCGAACGCGGGAAGGGGACGAGGGGTGTAGCGGCCACGAGCACGAAGATTGCCGGTGCCGGAACCCTACCGTCTCGGAACGGCCTAAGGGACGGGTCCGGGATCAGTGCTTCTTCGGTGGCTGAACACCGCCGCCGCCCGAGGGTGGGGCCGGTCTCGGGCGCGGCGGGGGCGGGTGGGGCACCCGCCCGGTGGCCGGTCGGATGCCACCCTTCTTCTCGGTGTCCCGCGGATCGAGCGCCCCGTGCTGCGGCCGGGGGCGGGCCCTACCGGTGGGGTCACTCATCGTCGCCCTCGGTCCTGTGGGCCCGGAGGTTGCCGACCCCGCCGCCCCCGCGGGGGTTCCACCGGTGTGCGGGCCGGCTTGACGATCACCCGTTCTCCGGGCACGTACCCCCGGCTCGGGGGGCAGCCAGCCCTCGGCTTCTTGCGTGTCTGTGCAGTGGTCACGACCGGTAGTCCTCCTCACGCCCGTCTTCTTCGAGTATCCCTGCCGCCTGCGCCTCGCGCTCGTGCTGCGCAGGTGAAGCAGAGGCAGGACCCGGCGGGGTCAGTCCGCCAGGAACTGGACGAGCTGGACGTCGTCGCACCGGACCCACACCCCGACCGTGCCGTTGCCGACCACCGGCGCCTCGAACGTCCCGTCGTCCGCCATCTGCCACGCCTCCTGCAGGTACACCTCCCGCGGCTCGGGATAACTGGTCAGAAACGAGTCCGCCCCGGCGTACCCACCCACCCAGGCCCCGTCCTTGGTCAAGATCCGCACGAACCCCGGGCCGGACCGGCTGGAGGCGAAATCCCAGGCCGTCGGGGTCGGGTCGTACACCCGGAACCGCTCGGACCACGACATGCTCGGGTAGGCGCGCCAGGTCGTCCAGGCGTGCACCGCCACCGCCAGCGTCGCCGGCAGCACCACGACCAGGACGAACGCCACCCAGGCTGCGCTGCGGGGGTGCTCGAGCGAGGAGGCGGGCCGAGAGAGCGCGTCGGTGAGCGTCGACCCCAGCACCCCGAGCAAGGCCAACGCCCTCGACCACGCCAGCGCCCGCACCACCCGCACGCCCAGCTCACGATCGTCCGGTGTCGGCCCCCGCAGGCGAGCCCGCAGACCCTGATACAGAAATCCCGGCACCACCGCCAGCAGCACCGTGACGGCCTGCTGCCATCCACTGACCAGCACCAGAACCTCTCCTTCCCCGCACCGGCCGAGCCCGGATCCTCCGGACCGGCCACACCGCACCCCGGGACCGGGTCGGGCCGCTCAGGATCTTCGCAGAACTTACCGGCGCCGGTCGTCGCCCGCACCGGGTCGCACCGGAGAGCGGGTTCGCCGTCGCCGGCCACGCCCGCCGCGAAGCCGACACCGCGCGCCCGCCCGGGGGTGTCGCGGGGGTCCCACCGGGTTCTCGCCGACGAACGGGTGGGCGGCCGTGGCCCCTGTCCGGCGCGTCGAGGGACCCCGCGGCGGACGGACGCCCCGATCCGGTCCGGAGCGAGGGCCGCCGCCGTTCGACGTCGACCCGTGCGGCCACGGAACCCACGACATCGACGCTCCGCCACAGTCGGCCCACGCTCCGCATCCCCGCGGAGGACGGTCACCGCTCGGGACACCGGCGAGGCCACCGCCGCTGTGGCGGAGAAGCTCGGCGTCTGCCTTCGGTCGTGACCTGGGAGACTCACCTTTTCGACCGGACGCGAGGGAGGGAGAACGAGGGTGACCCGGATGGACGAGACCCAACATCGACTGGTGGCATGGACCGAGGGCCAGGAGTCCGAGCGGCTCGCCGCCCAGATCCTGGCCGATCAGGGATTTCAGGACATCGACCCGTCGCACCCCTACGGTGGCCGGGACGGTGGCCGCGACATCGTGTGCAGCCGCGACGGCAACCCCTGGATCGGGGCGGTGTATTTTCCCCGGGGACAGAGGTCGCTCACCGAGATCACGGCCAAACTGACCGACGACCTGGCGGCGGCACGCAAGCACAGCCCGTACGGACTGGCGTTCGTCACCAACCAGGAGTTGAAGCTGGCCGAACGCCGCGAGCTCAGGAAGCTGGCCGACGACATCGAGATCGACATCTTCCACATGGAACGAGTCGCTTTCGTCCTGAATCAACCGCACATGCACCGGGTGCGCAAGCAGTACCTCGACATCGACGCAGGCCCCGTCCCTCTCGACATTCACCTCTCCATCGACGGTGCGGCGCACTACTTCACGGACAGCCATGTACTCCGGGACCACCTCATCGACACGGAGGCTCGAGGCATCCGCGAACGCGCAGCGAACAACCGCAACCTCTCGTCAGCCGAGCGCGCTCAGCTGAACATGCTCGCCCGAACGATGGGTCGCGGAGAAGTCGGCGCCCCGCGGACCGAGGAGCAAACCGAGGCGGAGGTGACCGAACTGCGTCGGCGAGTGGAACACAACTGGCCGCGCAGCGAGCAGTGGCTCGGAGCACGCGGCTGGGACGGTCTTCGGTTCACCGTCACCAACAACGCCGAGTCGTTCCTCACGCGAGTGGAGTTGGTCATTACTTTCCACGGCGTGCAGGGGTTCGAGAAGGACTATCTACCCGACCGAGTCGAGCTCTTCCCATGCCTCCTCGACCCGGACCGGGAGCCCACCGACTGGCATGCAGCGTCGGCGTTCGTTCCTCGGCTCGCCCATCGGCAGGTGCAGTGGGACAATGACGACGGCGATCTGCGGGTGATAATCACGCTCGAGGAGTTGCGGCCGAAACCTGCCGTGTGGCGAAGCGAGCCCGACGAAGTGATCGTGATGGTGCCGCCCACCGAGACCCCCATCGACGTCACCTGGTTCGCCACCGCTCACGGGCACGGCACCGCATTCCTCGGCGATCCGATCGCGCTGCCTGTCGTCGCGGCATCGTTCCGGGACGCACTGAGTCGGACGCTTGACGGCGCAGACGTCGCCGACTCGTGAGAGGGTGCTACTCCGCGACGGGCGGTCGATGCCAACACCCTCACCGACTCGTCCCTCGCCGGCGACGGCGAGGATGTACCAACCCGGCAGAGACCAACGAAGGGAACGAGCGCCAGACGGTATCCTCGAGCTTGTCCGCCCTCGTGGACGAGCGGCTATCGGGGATCCGCGGCCGTGAGGTCTCCAGCGGACTCGCGATCAAAGGCGAGCCGGCGGGGTGGCCGCGACCGTAGAGCACGTCATCGGTAGGGCCTTTCGCGCGGGCACGATCGGGCGGCGGTCCGTCCTGTGGGGCGGTCGCCGAACAGCACGGTCGCTACCATGAGGTATGGAGCGCTACGTTCGATCGGAGCCAATTCCTGATACGGGGATCGTTGAAGGGCCGAGGGCTCGATCGCGAGTTAGATGGCTGATCCGAAAGCTGAGCCTTCGCCACCTCATGGATGATCAAAGGCCCAGTGGATACTCGAGCATCGCGCCACGGCGGCCGGACGGCACGCGTGGACCGATCTTTCCCTTCAACTCGAGCGGTGGCGGTGCCGGCCCGGGTGGCGCCTAGATCGGCGCTTGGGGTTTGTCCGGGTCTGGCTTGGCCGAGATGCGGATCATGTGAGCAAGCGACCGTAGTTCCTCGAGCGATCGGATGCCGTCCGGGGCGCTGCCGTCTCCGGGCGGCCACCCACCGCGATAGCAGGCGTGGAAGCTACGGACGCCGGCTTCATCCATCGCATCACCGAGATCTTGGGCTGCGGCGATCGTAGTGGCCGGCACGTCGGTGGAGCCGTTCGGCAGTGCATATCAGCGGTGGCTGAGGTATTCGAACCAGCCGAGGAGCCAGCCGCGTTCGTACTCGGTGGCCGCGTCGTCGTCGAGCTGTTCACCCGGCGGCATCGCGAACCACACGGCGCCCTGCTCGGCGTCCTCGGCGGTGACGTCACCGGCGTGTTCGCGGCCCAAGGCTGCCCGGTAGCCGGCGGCGTGGCCGCGGTCGTAGGCAGTAGTCACCGTGGGGTCCTTTCCGGTGGCGGACGAATACGGTCGGTCCGGGACGGATGCGGTGCGCTACGGGTGGTTCCGGCGCGGCCTACCGCGCTGCGCGGCCCGCTCCCCCGCCCCGCGGCTACAGCTCGAACAAGCAGAACTGGTCGGCGCGGGCCCGGGCCTCGGTATCGGCTTCGTAGCGGCGGGCCATGGCCCGGGCGACGGTTTCGTCGCAGCCGAGTCTCTTCGAATGTCTTGTGTTCCCCGGATCAGATCGACCAACAATTCCTTGTCGCCGTCGCTCATCTGGCGACCCTTCGATCGCCATGATCAGTTCCATCGCGGCAATATTTGAGCGGGCTTCGGCTTCGGTGATGTGTGGTTCCACGGTCGCCTTCCGGTGGGTGTGCGGCGGAGGGGGCGGGACCGGGATCGGTCCCGCCCCATCTGTGGTGTCGAGTGCGACGGCGGTGGTCAGACGGCGCGTCCGTCGTCGTAGCCGCCCTCGTATCCGGTCTCGTACTGCCGCATCGGGTGGGTGTACTGCGGGTGCTCCGGTGCGGTGCTGCGTGGATCGATGGGGCGCAGCGGGCGTATGTCGCTGGCTGCCGTCAGTCCCTTCTCTAGCGTCTCGTCGAGCACGAAGGTGTCCTCGGTGGCGGTCACCGCGTCGGTCGGTGCCACCACGGCATCGACCGGCTCGATCACCGCCTCGGTCGGCTCGATGACAGCATCGACTTCCTCGGGGACACCCAGGGGCGTCACGTCGTCAACCACGGTTCCCTGTTCGGTAACCGTGGTGGTTTCGGTGCTGGTGACCGCTGTGGCGTCGCGGCGGGTGAGGCTGGCCTGGTGGATCGCCTCGCGGCCGATGTTCTGCTCGGCGGACTTCTCGACGGTCCGTGCGGCGATACCGAATGCCTCGCTGCGGGTGTTCGCGGCGTCGCGTTCGACGCGGCCGTTGCCGTCCCAGGCTTCGAGGTGCCATTGCCGGTCGTCCCAGTACACCCGTGCCCCGGGTCGGCCGGCGTCGGAGTCGAAGCCGTACTGCCAGAGCGCTTCGGTCTCGTCGAGAGCCACCCACGGGTCGGCCTTGCGACCCGCTTCGCGCTGCTCGGCGCCGTCGAGCCATTCCTGCCGGGCGGCGGCCATGCGGGCCGGCACCGAGGCGATGAGGTCGGCCTTGCTCATGCCGCGGTGTTCGGCCCACGCATCGGTGGGGTTCAGATCGAGGGTCCACTGCGGGTACTGCCCGTCCGCGGCCCGGCGCTCGCGGTCTTCGCGGGCTCGACGTAGTGCCTCGGGGGAGTTCTCGCGGGCGTTGACCTCGAGCCGCAGCTCTTCGGCCCGCAGTTTCGCGGCCTCGAGTTCGGCTGTCTCGGTGAACTCGAGTTCCGGTTCGGCCTCGGCGTCGGCGAGCCGGCCCCGGTTGTGCTCGATCCGCGCTTCGATGACCGGCACCTGCCGGGTGGCCTTCTCGGCGAGATTGCGGAGGGTGGTCAGCATCCCCTGCGCCCCACTGGCTTTCTCGACCGCGTTGAGGAACCGATCGCGGTCGTACCAGGCGATCTCCTCGCCGACACAGACGTAGAACTGGCCCAGAACCTGGGTGTAGCCGAGTTTCAGCGGCACGCCGCCTATGGCCCCGAAGACCACCTCGTCGTTGCTGCGGGTCACCTCGTCCTTGAGCCGGATCAACGATCCTCGCAGCGCGTCGGCCAGATCGGCGGTTTCCGAGTCGGGGATCGCTGTGTGGGGGAAGTGCCAGATCTTCGTGGCGCGGTCGTCGATGCTGTTCCAGGCGGCGAGCTTGTCGACCATCGCCCGGACGTCGGGCAGCCGGGTCTCGTCGGTGGAAATGGACTTGCTCAAGGCCCGGATCGCGGCGCTGCGGGCGGCATTGGCGTTGAGGACGGCGTCGCGGCGAGCTTCGAGTTCGGCGACCTTCTGGTCGGCCTCGACCTGCGCGACGAAGACCGGATCGCCGGTGGCGGCGGCCTTGCTCTGCGCCCACGAGACCGTCAGGTCGCCGCCGAGGTCTTCCATCGTGGGCGGCACGTCGGCCTTGCGGATCATGGCGACGAAGTTCGATTTGCGGGCCACGTACTGGTACATCATCGCGTCGAAGGAGCGGCGGGCGACCATGTTGACCACGCGGACGCTCTCGTGGACGTTGCCCTGGCGGATGATGCGGCCGAGGCGTTGTTCCATGTCGGCGGCGGTCCACGCCGGGTCGAGGTTGATCATCTGTTTGAGCGCCCGCTGGACGTTCAGGCCGGTGCCGCCCTTCTTGGTGGAGGTGAGCAGCACCCGGATTCGTCCGTCGGTGCACGCTTCGACCAGCCTCGCTTTGGCTTTGGGGCCCTCGTAGTCGTGCATGAACGCGATTTCGTCGGGTTTCATGCCCCGAGCGGCCAGGGCGTCGCGCAGCTCGGTGTAGAGATTGCGGGCCCGGGGGCCGGCGCCGGCCTTGGGGGTGCCGCGGTCGCAGAACACCAGCTGGAACACCCCGGTCATCTCGGGGCCGTACTTGTCGGCGGGGATGTGCAGGTCGGCGTGGTCGGTGTGGACCTGCCAGATCAGCTCGGCGGCGTGTTCGATGCGGCTGTGCTCCGGCTCGGGAGGGGCGAGGTTCGCCAGCGAGGGGTGCATGGTGAGGTTGCGCCCGTCGGTGGCGATCTTGAGGCTGTTGTCCAGGTCCATCCGATCGCCCTGGATCATGCCCATGCGCACATCCAGGTCGGCCATCGCGTCGACGGCGTCGGGGCCCATGTCGAACTCGACGATCTGCGGGGTGCCGCCGTCGAGGGTGGGCAGGCGCACCGGGATCTGATCGGCGGTCACCACGTCGCGGAACTGGTCGAACATCGCCACCAGCTGGGGGACGTTGGCGTATTCGGCCATGCGGGTGCGCATCTGGATGCGGGTGGCGGTGGCGTTCATCTCCGCCACCGACACCGGCTTGGCGAAGGTGCCCGCCCAGTTGTCGATGCGCCCGAGACCGGCCTCGTGCAGCAGGTCCGGGCGCAGGTACTTGGTCATCACCCAGATCTCCGACAGCGAGTTGGTGATCGGGGTGCCGGTGGCGAACGCGATCGCCTTGGCCGGGGCGTGCGGCATGCCCTGCTCGACGCCCCGGGCGCGGGCCTGCTCGCGCAGGTACTTGGCTTTCATCTCCAGGTCGGTGGCGCGCTGGGAGCCGGTCGGCACCGACAGGTCGGCGCTGTTGGACGGGCGGGTGAGGTTCTTGTAGTCGTGGGCCTCGTCGATGAACAAAAAGTCGGCCCCGGACTGTTCGAAGGTCAGCCCGTCGTCGGTGGCCTTGGCGTCGATGATCTTCTCGATGCGTCCTTCGGCGGCCTTGATCGCGTTCTCGATCTGCTTGACCGTGAACTCCGCTCCTTGGGTGTTGGCGGCGTCGAGGGCCTGCCGTAGTTCGGCGAGTTCGCTTTCGAGGTAGTCGATCTGCGCTTCGCGGCGCATGGCGATCTTGCCGAACACCGACTGCGGCACGATCACCAGATCCCAGTCGCCGACGGCGCTCTGCCCGACGAAGCGTTGCCGGTCATCGCGCCCGTCGAGTTCGGCGGCGACGAGGATGTTGGCGTTCGGGTAGGCGTCGCGGGCCTCGACCGCCCACTGCCCGAGCAGGTGATTGGGCACCACGATCCAGGGCTGGCGGACCTGTCCGAGGCGTTTGGCTTCTATGCACGAGGCGGTGATCGTCAGGGTCTTGCCGGCTCCGACCACGTGGTCGAGCAGGATCGTCTCGTCGTGCAGGAACCGCTGCACCGCTGCGGCCTGGTAGTCGTAGGGCGTGTATTTCGGGTTCAGGCCGGGGAAGGTCTTGCTGCGTCCGTCGTGGACCGGTTTGACGAACGAGTTGTAGCGCTCGTTGAAGATGCGGGCCAGGCGCAGATAGCGGTCGCCGTCCTCCCACAGCCACTTCTCGAACCGCTCCTGCAAGGCCGCGGCCGAGGCTTGCGCCTGCTCGGTGAGCTTGACGTGGAACCGCGGCTTGGGGGAGCGGTCGAGCTCGTCGGCGGTCTTGGTGACCTGGATCGGTTTGTTGTTGGCGAGCAGCTCGAACATCTTCACCCCGGGCAGCCGGCCGGTGCCGTACTTGTCGGGATAGCCGCTGGAGAACTCGTGGCGGCTTTTCTGGTCGGTGGAGATCTCCCAGCTGCCGCTGATCGCGTCGTGCTCGACGGTGAGCCGGTCCGGGCGCAGCCCGAACTCCTGGATCAGGAACGCGCGGTAGTCCTCGATCGGCACCCAGGTCGCGCCGATGCGCACCCCGATGTCGGCGGGGTCCACATCCGCCGGCACCACCGATTCGAGGGCCTGCACCAGCGGGGCGTAGCGGGGATCGGTGGCCGCTTTGACCCGGGCGAGGGTGAGTTTGTCGCGGACCTGCCCGGACAGCGCGACGGTGGCGAGTTCCCACTGGTCGTCGGCGTGCAGGGACGGAAAGATCCGACCCTGGGCCTGGTCGAGGGTGTCCTCGACGGACAGGTTCAGCAGCTCGGCGACCCGGTGCGGGGCGATGTGTCCGAGTTCGTCGAAGCAGATCGTCAACGCCTCGTCGAGGTCGGCGGCGCCGGTGGCCTTGTCCTTGAACGGGGTGGTGTCCTCGGTGAAGATCGCCGTCTTGGTCGCCACCGCCTCGGTGCCGTCGAAGCGCGACTGGAAGTTCTCGATCGCCAGCACCATGCCCAGGCGCGGATCGCGAGCGATCGCGCCCTGCAGATGCGCGGAATGCCGCCGCGGCTGCGGCTGCTCGGCCGCCTTCTCGCGCAGCTCCTCGAGTACCTCGTCGGGAATCGACCCGGTGTACGGTCCGGCCTGCGTCGGGTCGAGACCGTCGGCAATAGCCTCGTCGCGGCCGGTCTTGAGCCGCCACTCGGTGATCGCCTTGTCCAGGCGAGCGGCGATCTTCTCGTCCGACAGCGGGGTCGGGTCGGTGAGCTTGAACCGGTTCAGCGGCCCCCACCTGCGCACGTAACCGTCGTAGAGCGAGTTCAGCCGGCCCCGGATCACGTCACGGTCGGCGACGGTATGCGTGCGGGAGCGGCTGGCCTCGGACAGCTCCATCACCGTCTCACCGAGAGCGATGAGCACCTTCCACTGCCGCGCCAGGTCCTTGCCGCGGCAGCCGGCCTCGGCCCAGCCGCGGCCGAGGGTGAACTGCTCGAAGCGATTCTCGGTCTCGTGGAATCGCATCGCACCGGGCAGCACCTCGTTCGAGTCGAGACCTGTTCCGGTGCGCAGCCCCGGCGTGGTGAACGCTTCGACCCCCGCCGGATCGGGGGCCGGGGCGGTGAACCCGAGACCGCGGGCGACGGCCCGGTCGATGAGCGGATCGAGCTGGGTGCGCAGCTGCTCGGACAGGGCGGCGCCGGTGTGCGCGGTGACCCGCAGCGAGCCCCCGGCATACATGCCGCCCCCGACGGTGAGGGTGCCCAGCACCCGCTCCGGGTACTTCGCGAAGTAGGGGTTGATCCAGGTCCGCGTGGTCTCGCCGGTCTTGGCGTCGATCGCGGCGACCTGCACGGCGGGCTGTGCCCATTCGAGGGTGTCCTCGGTGGGGGTGGCTCCGTCTTCGCGGCGGCGGAAGATGAGCACGTCGGTGACCACGTCGGTGCCGGCCTGCCGGTCGAACGCGCCGGTGGGCAGACGCACCGCACCGATCAGATCACCTGTCGCGGTGATCGCGGCGCGTTGTTCGGGGCGTTTGGCGTCCGAGGTGAACATGCTGGTCACCACGGCGACGTAGCCCCCGGGGGCGGTCAGGGCGAGGGATTTGGCGATGAAGTGGTTGTGGATCGCCAACCCGCCCGGGTTGTGGATCGGATCGACGGGCGCGAACTTGCCGAACGGGACGTTGCCGATCGCCCCGGTGAAGGTGCCGGCGGGGGCGAAGTTGCGTTCGAAGCCGTGGTTGCGGATCTGCTGGGAGGGATACAGGTAGTGCGCGATCTTCGCGCTGATCGGCTCGATCTCGACGCCGACCATGCGCACCGTCTCCGGGGCGGTGCCGACGAAATGACCGGCCCCGCAGCCGGGTTCGAGCAGCAGCGCCCCGTCTGGCAGTCCGGCGCGCTGCACGGCCCGCCACAGTTCGGCGACGATCGCCGGGTCGGTGTAGTGCGCATTCAGGGTGGTCGCACGGGCCTGCGCGAAGCCCTTGTCCCCGAGCAGATCGAGCAGTTCGGTGTGCTCGTCGCCCCACTGCGCGAGGATCTTCGGGCGGTTGTCGAAGACTTCCGGGATCGCTCCCCAGCCGGACCACTGCGCCAGCACCGCCTGCTCGTCGGCGGTGGCCGGTCGCTGCTGCTCGTCGAGCCGGCGCACCAGACGCAGCGCGGCGATGTTCGCCCGTGCCCGGGCCTTCGCCCCGGACGGGACCAGCACCTCGGTACCGAGAGTGAAGTCCCGCGCCTCGACGGTCGGCGGGGCAGGACGCACCACCGGGGCCGCGGTGTCGGTGTCCGGGTGCGCCTGAACACCACCGGTCTGCGGGGCGGGTTCGCCGGTCTCGGCGACAGCCCCCGGCCGCTCGACCGCCGCCGCGGCGGTGGTCTCGCGGTGCGGCTGCTCAACCGTGGTCTGCGACTCGGCGGAAGCATCGGCGGCGGCGTACTGGGCGGCGGTGGCCGGGGAGAGGTAGACGTATCCGCCGGATTCCTTCCGGGCCTTGACCAGACCACCGCCCCGCCACAGAGGGCTGGTCAACGGCTCGCCGTACTCGGTGTTAGGAACGACCAACTCGTCCGCGGCCGCAACCGGTTCGGTCTGCGCCGGCACTGAGGCCGGCTCGGCGGCAGCCTCCGGCTCCGGTGCCGTCTCAGGTTCCGGTTCGGGCGCGGGCGTCGGTGTGGCGGTCGGCCCGATGTGGCCGACCATCAGACGATCGGTGAGCACCCACGAGGGCGCGGCACCGTCGATGCCGGCCGGGGGAGGGGCCGACGGCTCGGCGAGAGCCGATTCGACCTCGTCGAAGATCACCGCGCCTGTGTCATCGACCGCAGGCGCTAAGACTCGGGGGGACGGCGGCGGGGCCTCCTCACTGACCTGCGGTTGCTCGGTCTCCGTGGTCGGTTCGTCGTGGGTGTCCACCTCGGCTTCAGCCTCGGTGTCGGTGGCGAGTTCGGCCTCGGCCTCGGTGGTGCGCTCGGGGTCGAGCTGTTCGGCCTGGGGGGCGGCGGCGAGGACGGCGCGGGCATCGGCGATCGCGTCCCGCATCGTCAGCTCGGGACGGGGCTGACGATCGACGTAGGTGATGTGCTCGCTGCTGTTCGGTGCCCACCCGGATCGGATCGTGACGTGCCGGCCGTCGGGATCCCCGACGACCACATCTCCCGCCCCGGCGAAGGTCAGGTCGGTGGGGGTGAGGCTGTAGAGGTCCTCGCCTGCTGCCCGAATCTCGCGCAGAACCTTCGGGTCCACGTCGTGACCGAGGGTCCACTCCAGGTCGACCTCGAGGGATTCGAGCAGGTCGACCTCGGCCGGGACATCGCTGCGCAGCTGCTCGATGATCCCGCGGCGCACGTCCTCGAGGAGCGAGTGGGCGGCAACGAAGGTGCCGGACTCGTTGTACTTCCATAGCAGATCCGACCGGGCCGCAGCGTGGTAGAACTCGTTGTTCCGGGTGTAGGCGATCGCCCCGGTCAGCACGGTGGCGCGGGCCTGGGCGTAGGGCCGGTAGATGCGTTCGATCCACTCCGGGATCGGCTTGGTGCGTGCGTCGAGCAGCGCACCGATCGCCACCCGCGGATTGTGGCCGGCGGTGGTGGACGTGCTGTCGCCGTCGAGGGTGTATGCCCAGCCGTGAATCGAGTAGTGCTGCACCCTGGATTCCACGTAGTCCCGCAAGCGGAGCTGCCGGAATTCGCCGGTCGCGACGAACCCGGCGGACACATCCGATGCCTCGGGTTGCGGCAGGTTCGGGATGACGTTTCCGCGCAGCTCGGCAGCCAGACGCCCGGTGGGAATGCCGACGGTGGCGGCAATCAGATCGGGGCGTTCCTCGGCCATGACCGCGAACGCGGTCTCGATGCCGAACTCGATCAGATCGGTGCGGGTCCACATCGGCAGTCCGGCCCACGACCCGACCAGCGGGTCACGGCGCAGCTGCATGGTCATCCACGCCGTCCACTCCCCGGCGGTGTCCCGGTCCCAGGTCAGTTCGGGTCCGTGGATGCGGTCCCATTCGGCGTAGGCCCGCTCGTACAGCTCGGCTGGCAGGGGGTGGTGCTCGAGCAGCACCTTCGCTGCGGCCTGCCGCAGCGGTGAGCCGGCGCGGGCGGCTTCGGCGATCAGGGACTTGGCCTCGTCACGGGCGACGGCCGGCAGGTAGTCCGGGCGCCGGCCCTCAACCTTGGCGATGAGCCGGGGATCGACGGCGACCTCGGCGATCAGAGCGTGGCGTTCTGCGGCGGTGGCCTCGCGGCGTCCCTGCTCGACACCGGCGAACCACTGGGCGCGGATCTCGTCGCGGGCCTTGCGGCCGCGCACCGCCTCGAGCGCGGCGGCGACCTGCGGATCGGTGTCCGGCTGCGGCAGGGTCAGCGGGTCTTCCCGGTCGTAGGCGGCGCGACCCCGCGCCCACCACTGCTCGACCTCGACCGTGGCGGCCCGGTCGATGCCGTCCTGCACCGCCTCGACGTGCTCGCTGCGCTGCTCGGCGGTAGCGAGCTCGGCCCGCTCCTGCGCGTCGAGGACGTGCTGGGTGGTGTCGAGGAAGTCCTCGGCGGCCGCGCGGTCCTCGCGGGCACGGGCGTCGACGATCGCGTCGGTGACCTCGGCGGTGACCGGATGCTGCACCGGCTCGCCGGTGCGGGCCTGCCAGTACGCCTCGGCGGCGCGGTGACCGAGTTCGCCCCAGCGTTTCGGATCGGCCAGGATCGCCCGGCACACCACGAACATCTCGTCCGTGAGTGACTGGCGATCGGTCATCAGGTCGGCCAGCGCGACCTGAGTTTTGACCTTGAAATGCCCGTCGGCCCAGGAGAAGAACTGCGCCGCAGTGTTGACCTCGGGGTTCGCGGCGGCATCGGCCTCGGCGTCCGGCTCGGCGAGGGTCTCGAGCAAACGACGTTCGACCTCGGCCACCGGATCGATCACCCGCTGCGGTGTCTCGGCCTGGTGCAGCTCGGGTGCCGGGGCAGTGTCCGGTGCGGCCGGCTCGGTCGGTGTCGCGGCCGGGAGGAGCATCGGTCCTGCGGGCCGGTCGGTGAACTGTGCCTGCGGGAGGTTGCCGGCCAGCAGTGAGGCGATCAGGTCGTGGGCCCGACCCTTGGTGATGCCCTCGTCGACGACGAACGGCACGTCCGTCTCGCGGGCAATGCGTTCGAGGGCCCGCAGCTGGCGCCGGGTGGCGGGGTGTTCACGCCAGGCCGGTTGCGCGGAAGCGACTTCACGCACCACCTTCCTGGGGACGCCCTCCGGGTCGATCCCCAGAGCGTGCAGCTCACTGCGTAGCTGGTTCTCCCGGCCACGCAGCTCCCGCCATTGCCCACGGAGACGTTCGAGGTGCTCGGTCAACGCAGCGACTCGCTGACCGTTGATGTCGATGCCACGGCCCAGTCCGCGTTCCTGCGCGGTCGCCAGAGCCTTTCTGGCCTCGGCCAGACGATCAACGAGCTTCTCGCCCTGTTTACGCAGGCCAAACAGTTCGTCGCGGACCTGCGACCACTGTGCCTGGATCAGAACGGCAGATCCGGGTCCTGCGGCGGGTTGCGCCGCATCTCGTCCTCGATCAGCTCCGCCAGCTCGTCCGCCAGCGGATCGCGGGAGATCATCGGCACCGGCTGGTTGTCCTCGATCCGCTGTGCGATGAGCGCCTCCGCCAGCGACAGGAACCATCCCGGCTTCGACACCCACACCCGTTCCACGACTCGACCCGCGGTCGGGTTCGGCCGAACGTTCCGCGTCCGCCACCGATTGGGATCCTGCGCTGTCCGGGCTGCCTCCCTGCGTTCCTCGATCCGCTGATCGAGCCCCCCTTCGAACTCCTCCTGCGCTGCCCGAATCTCCGGCGTCACCTGCGGATACAGCTCGCCCTCCAGCACCATCTCCCGCGCTGCCCGCCACGCTGTTTTCTTGGCGCGGATCGCGTCCTGGTACGTCGCGTCCGGGGCCGGCGGGGTCGCCTGCTCGAACTGCTCGGCCGCGTCCTCGGTCATCTGTTGCAGGCGCAGCGCCTCCCGGTCGATCTGCTCCTGCTCGGTCGCCGGGTCGATCCCCAGCCACTCGACCAGAATCCGCCTGGTCTCGGCCGCGATCGTCAGGTCGATTCCCTCGACCTGCGCCCTGAATTCCTCGCTCTGCGGTGCCACTGTGTCCTCCCTGATCCTCGGTTCCGAACGTGTCCTGGTTGGCGTTCTCGTCCGCCACGCGACCTCCTCGACTGCGCCCGACCCTGGGCGGAGTTCCCCCCGATTCCGGGAACGTTTCAAGATCGACTCTAGCCGATCACTGTGCTCGAAATGCGTCCTGAACTGCGATTACCCGCCGTTCCACTACCCGGTCCGCGATGCCCGGGGAGCGGCCGCAGCGACCGCCACCACGACGATCAGCGGAAGAATCAGAAGCCCTCCGACGCCGGCCACCACCGCCCGAACCGGGCGGCCGTAACGGCGATACGACCGGTGCGCGCAGAAGAGCGCGGCCAGGATTCCGAGCACATTGAAGATGAGCAGCACAACCATTCGATCCCCCTACCCCAGTGGGCGTGACAGGCACACCCGCCGTCTCGTCCAGCTGTGCCTACACCACGGCGCCGACAGCGCCGCGGTCCGCATACGTCCGCAGGCCGGCAGAGCCCGTCTCGATTGCTCGCTGTCGCCATCGGCTGCCATCATGGGGAGGCAAGGGACCGGATCGAGACGGAAGGGAGCACGCCGTGACCACACACGACGTTCGGGCCCTGGTCGCACGCTGGCGTGCGCTGCCCACCGAGGAGAAGGTCTATCGGCGGCGCGCCGCCGTGGTCGATCACGTGATCCACAGCATGGCAATGGAAGGCGAGCCCGTCTCCGACCGATGGATCGAGCAGGCACGGCACCGCCAGCGCGCCATGCTGGGCTCGCACTGATCGTGCACGCACGGACCCGCGCAGCAGCAGCGACCGGTGGGTGAGCCGCCGGAGCCGGTCGATACCGGCAGCACCCGCCAATTCGAGACGCTGTTCGGTACGAAGACCTACCACGAGGTCGCCGATCTGATCGCCGAGCCGCTACGCCGGCTGCTCGACGAGGTGGCCTCCGGTCACTTCGCCGACGAGGCAATGGACGTGAATCTGCTCCGCGAGTTCCATCGCCGGATCCTGATCGACGTGATGCCCGACATCGCCGGCAGGTGGCGCAGGAAGCCGGTCCGGGTAGGAGGCCACTATCCGCCGGAACACATCCATGTAGACCGGGAGATGCGGGAGCTGTTCCACAGCTTCGCCGGCCGACTCGACTACTGCGCCGGCGACGTCGAGCTTCAACTCGAAGCCCTCGCCTACCTGGAGGCTCAGGCACTGCACGTGCATCCGTTCGAGGATTTCAACGGTAGAGCGGTGAGGGTGATGGTCGCCGAAGCCATGCGGCGGCTGGACTTTCCCGTCCTCGAACTCAGCGTCGAACGCGACACCGCCCAACATGCCCGGTATGTGACGGCACTGCGGGAATGGGATCAGCACAGGTCGTTGGCCCTGCTGTGCGAATTCTGGCGGGACGTTCGTTTCGCATCGCTGGACGATCAGGACTGAGGCCCCTGCCTGCGACGCAGCGTCGAGCCGGGGGAGTAGCGAGTACGAACGCGGCTGTGCTGCGGGTTGGGCCGAGGACCTCGACCACAAGCAGAACAAGCGCCTACCGAGTGCGCAGACCCGACGCGGTGGTGCCGAACTAAAGGCTCGGCCCATCGCGACGCAAGGTTGCATGCGTAGCGTGCATGCAATGCACGCATGTTTCCGGCAGCGTGCGTCGATCCATTCCGTCGGGGACACCGCCACCCTCCCGGTGCGTGGATGATCCGGTTCCATCAGCGGAAGCGCCGACGGGACTCCGGGCACGGAGGACGACAAGAGCCGGCCCGCACTGCGCAACCCCCTGCACGGCGCAGTCCGAACCGGCCGCCCTGCAGTGTCGCACGCTCGGTCGAGATCGGCGAGATCGAACTGAGAAACCCCGCCGGAGAGAGTTTGGGGGGCAACTCAGGCGGGGTTTCGGTCACCGTGCAGGGGGATGACGGTGACACGAAAACTCTACCGAAAGGACACCGACGCCGTGAGGTTTCCTGCCCGTACCCGCCCACGGCTGGGTAGCACCGGGAGTCGAACCATCACGCCCGCGCGACGCTGCAAGCGCGTGCCGCCGGCCCTCGAGTCCGTGCCCGGGGCCGCGATCAAGGGGGGGCCATTTCCGCCCCGCCGATTCGGCGCCGGGTACTGACGTGCGCGGCGGTGTCGATCAGGGCGCTGCGAGGAGAAGTACCGCCGACGAGCTCCGGCCGACCATGATGGATAAGCACGATTATCCATGATTCATGTTGCGGTGCACCAGGACTGGACTGAACGGCAGGCTGCGAGATGCCCTGGCGCCGACGACGCCCGTCGCGCGGGAACACGAGTTCAGACTCATCCAGGACCGAGACCGTCCCAGTCGGTCGATCCAGCCGCGTCGGCGGCAGCGAACAGCGCCCGGGACGCGCCGACGCCGTGGACTTGACCGCGCCGGTGCGCCCGCCCCGCGCCTCGTTCCCGCGAGACAACGCCGATATCTACGAAAACTACTGTGGCACAAGCTGTCACGAAAAGCCGATAATTGTGATTATGTCAACTCCTTATTGTGCAGCTGACCGGCGCGATCGTCGGATACCGCCATCGCGGCGCGCGTGTCAAGGTTCGAGGTTACCTTCCGCACGGTGACTGCGAGGGACGGCTTGCCCTGGTCCGATGTGCGCAGCGGGGTCAGGTGCTCCCACATGGCGTCGACCATCGGCTGCAGGAACAGCCGACCTACCTGGCGGATCATCGTTTCGACGATCTGGGTGGCTTCGTGGCGGTCGGTCGAGGCGAGGCCGGCCTCGCGCAACGCCACCACCTCGCGCCGGGTGAGATCGGTGAGTTTTTCCAGGAGCGTGTTGCGGGTGTCGCCGGGTTCGAGCAGGGCGCGGCGCATGTAGTTGACGACCTCGGGATGCGCGTCGAGCATGCGCGCCACCGCGACGTCGCGGGCGGTGGCGATCTGTTGGGGTGTGCCCTGGTTCGGGGCGTGCGCGATGGCGTGGGCGAAGTGGTCGACGACGTGGTCTTCGACGGCGGCACGGATGCCGTCCTTGGTGCCGAAGTGGTGCACGAGCAGACCGACGGTCACCCCCGCAGCGGACGCGATCGCACGCATCGAGGTGCCGTCCTCGCCCTTGGTGCCGAACAAATCGAGGGCGGCGTTGCGGATGCGGGCCTTGGCGGTCAGATCGTTCGTACTCATCCGCGGGTCGTGTCCTGGCTCCATCCGATTCCTCATTTCTCAGCAGCATAGCGACGTAGCTCTTCCTATACAGTCATCCCGTCTGCTATACATTCGTATAGTACCTGATGGGAAGGTTCCCCATGACCCGCATTCTCGACGGCATCGATGTCGTCACCCTCGCCCCCAACCTGCCCGGCCCGCTCGCAGCCCATCGCCTCCACCGACTCGGCGCCCGCGTGACCAAGGTCGAGTCGCCGGCCGGTGACCCACTCGCCGGCGTCGCCCCCCACTGGTATGCAGAACTGGTTGCCGGCCAAGACATCGTGGTGCTGGATCTGAAGGATTCCGACTCCCGCGTCCGCCTGGACGGCATGCTCGACTCCGCGGACCTGCTCGTCACCGCGATGCGTCCCTCCGCTGCGCAGCGCCTCGGTCTGGGTCAGGTGACCGCGACTTTTCCTCGCCTCGGCCATGTCGAAATCGTCGGCTACGACGGCGAATTGGAGGAAATCGCCGGACACGACCTGAACTACCAGGCCGCGTACGGTACCCTCACTCCCCCGTCGATGCCCACCGTTCCGGTCGCCGACCTGCTCGGCGCCGAACGCGCCGTGTCTGCTGCCGTGCTCCTTCTTCTCGAACGCACCGCTACCGGACGCGGCGGGCGCCGTCGGGTCGTCCTCGACCACGCGGCGTCCGATGCGGGTGCCGCGGTCCGGCACGGACTCATGGGCACCGGTGCCCCGCTCGGCGGCGCCCTGCCGTCCTACCGGATCTACCGGGCAGCCGACGGCTATGTGGCGCTGGGTGCACTCGAGCCCCATTTCGCCACCCGCCTCGCCGAAGTCCTCGGCGACGAGTTGACCCACGAGGGTCTCGAACGGTTCTTCGGCACGCACACCGTCGACGACTGCGAACGGCTCGCAGTCAAAGCCGACATTCCCCTCACGCGCATCGCCGCCGCGTGACCAACCCCCACCTGCAGGAGGAAACCACTACCATGCGCGAAGCAGTGATCGTCGGCGCGGTGCGCACCCCCGTCGGCAAACGAGGCGGAGTCCTCAGTGCGTGGCACCCGGCCGACCTGCTCGGCCACACGCTGCGGCATCTGGTCGAGCGCACCGGCATCGACCCGATGCTGATCGACGACGTCATCGCCGGCTGCGTGCTCCAGCACGACCAGCAGTCCTCCAACATCGCCCGCCACGCCGTGCTGTCGGCCGGGCTGCCCGAATCGGTGCCCGCGGTCACCGTCGACCGCCAGTGCGGCTCGGGTCAGCAGGCGGTGAGTTTCGCCGCCCAGGGCATCATGGCCGGCACCTACGATCTGGCCGTCGCGTGCGGTGTCGAATCGATGTCGCAGGTGTCCATGCCGTCCGCGTTCCGGCCGGGAGCCCCGCTCGGCCCGCAGTACGGCCCCCTCGAACTCGCCCGCTACGACGGCGGTCTGATGGCGCAGGGCCCGTCGTCGGAGCTGATGAACGCACGGTTCGAGCTCACCCGCGCCGCACTCGACGAGTACAGCATCCGCAGCCACGAACGCGCCCTCGCCGCCACCCGCGCCGGCCGATTCCGCGAGCAGCTGGTGCCGATCACCGCCGATCCGCACAACCCTGCGGGCGAGGCGATCACGGCGGACGAGGGGATCCGCGACCATCTCGACCCGGTGAAGATCGCGTCGCTGAAGACGGTGTTCGCCGCCGACGGGCGCACCACGGCGGCGAACTCGTCCCAGCTCAGCGACGGCGCCGCGGCGCTGCTGATCGCCGACCGCACATTCGCCGAAGCCCACGGCCTGATTCCCCGCGCCCGCTTCCGCGCACTGACCGTGGCCGCCGCCGACCCGATCATCCAGTTCACCGCCGTCCTCGACGCCACGCACAAGGCACTGAAGCGTTCCGGGCTCAGTGCCGAGGCCATCGACCGGTTCGAGGTCAACGAGGCCTTCGCCGGCGTGCCGCTGATGTTCGCACAGGAGTTCGGGGTGCCCGAGGACAAACTCAACGTCAACGGCGGCTCGGTCGCGATCGGCCACCCGCTCGGCTCCACCGGCGCCCGGATGCTCACCGACCTGCTGTGCGAACTCGAACGCTCCGAGAGCCGGGTGGGTCTGCAGACCATCTGCGAAGCGCATGGCACCGCCAACACCACCATCATCGAACGCATCTGAGAGGCACCGTCATGGCACAGGAGATCGTGAAGGGTCTGCCGTCCACCCACGGCGATCACTACCAGCTCAACACCACCACCGTGATCCGGCACTCCGCCCGCACGTACCCGGAACAGGAGATCGTCTACCGTACCGCCGACGGTGGCTGGGACCGTTACACCTACGCCGACGCCTACACCCGGATCATCCGCAGCGCCAACGCGCTGCGCTCGCTCGGGGTCGGTCCGGCCGACGTGGTCGGCATCTTGGACTGGAACAGCAAGCGGCATTTCGAGCTGTATTGGGCCATCCCCGGCCTCGCCGCGGTGATGCTGCAGATGAATCTGCGTCTGGCCCCGGAGGATCTCGGCTACGTCACCGGTCACAGCGAGGCGTCGGTGGTGCTGGTCGACGAGTCGCTGCTGCCGGTCGCCGAGGCCCTCGCCCCGTATACCCCGGGTGTGGAGACGTGGGTGGTGATGACCGACAAGCCGATGTCGGAGATCGACACCTCCCTGCCCGGGGTCGTCCATTGGGAAGATCTCCTCGAGGCCGCCGCCCCGGAGATCGACTGGCCCGTGATCGACGAGACCTCCACCTACAGCGCGTGTTACACCACCGGCACCACCGGACGCCCGAAGGGCATCTACTACTCGCACCGCGGCATCTGTCTGCACACCCTGTCCCAGGCCGCGAACCTCGGGATGCGCAGCGACGACGCGGTCATGCTCATCACCCCGATGTTCCACGGACAGAGCTGGGGTCTGCCGCAGTCCGCCGCCTACAGCGCCGCGAAGATCGTGCTGCCCGGCCGCTACGTCGCCGAGGACACCTCCGTGCTGGTCGATGCGATGATCGCCGAACAGGTCACCGTCGCCAACGGTGCACCGGCGATCTTCCAGCCCATGCTCGACTACATCACCACCCTCGATCACGCGCCCGACTTCCGGCGCACCCGCCTGCTCTCCGGGGCGACCGAACCGGCACTGTCGTTGATGCGCGGTTTCTACGAGCGCACCGGCGCCGACGTCATCCACGCCTACGGCGCCACCGAGACCACCCCATTGGTGACGGTCAACGGCGCGCTCAAGCCGTCGCTGCGCGGCAAGATCTCCGACGAGCAGAAGTGGGACCTCAAACGCTCCCAGGGCCTGCCGATCAACGGCATCGACATCCGCATCGTCGATGGCGAGGGCCACGATCTGCCACACGACGGCACGAGCCAGGGCGAGGTGCTGCTGCGGGGTCCGTGGATCATCGAGCGCTACCACAAGCTCGACGACGACGCCGACAGATTCCTCGACGGCTACTGGCGCAGCGGCGACGTCGGCCGCATCGACGCCCACGGCTATCTCAAGCTCACCGACCGACTCAAAGACGTCGTCAAGAGCGGCGGCGAATGGATCTCCTCGATCGACATGGAAAACGCCCTCGTCGGCCACCCGAAGATCAAGGAAGCCGCCGTCATCGGGGTCGCCCACCCGAAATGGCAGGAACGCCCCGTCGCCCTGGTGGTGACGGTCGACGGCGACGAACTCGACCTCACCGACATCCACAGCGTGCTCGACGGCACATTCGCCAAATGGCAACTCCCCGACACCGTGCTCTACGTCGACGCCCTGCCGCGTACCAGCGTCGGCAAGCTCGACAAGAAAAGCCTGCGCGCCCAGCACGCCGACCTCTACACGGAGACCCGATGACCACGACAGTCCTGCAGACCACTCGGCAAGGTGCGGTGGCGGTCCTCGCCCTGCACCGCCCCGCCGCAAAGAACAGCCTCGACGCCGAACTGCTCGCCGCGCTGACCACCGAACTCGCCGACATGAAGAACGACGACACCGTGCGGGCGGTGGTGCTCACCGGCGCCGACGGCGTGTTCTGCGCCGGCGCCGACATCACCGCCTTCGACGCGCTGCGTGAGCAATCGTTGCTCGGTGAGCGCACCGCATCGGGCGGCGACATCTGGGCCGACCTCGGCACCTACCGCAAGCCCGTCCTCGCCGCCGTGGAGGGCGTCGCGCTCGGCGGCGGCTGCGAACTGGCGCTGGCCTGCGACATCGTCATCGCCGGCACGTCCGCGAAATTCGGGGTACCCGAGGTCAAACTCGGCGTCATCCCCGGCGGCGGCGGCACCCAACGACTGATCCACGCCGTCGGCAAGTCCAAAGCCATGGCGATGCTGCTGACCGGCGACGCCATCTCCGCACAGACGGCATACGACGCCGGCATCGTCGCCGAGCTCGTCCCCGACGGCGAGGCCCTCCCCCAGGCGCTGACGATCGCCGAACGCATCGCGAAGAACTCACCCCTGGCGGTGGCCCTGGCCAAGGACGCGGCCGTGCGCGTGTACGAGACGACGCTGTCGCAGGGACTCGAGCACGAAAAACGCAACTTCGACCTCGCGCTGCGCTCCGCGGACAGCCGTGAAGGCCAAGCCGCCTTCCTCGCCAAGCGCGCCCCCGCATTCACCGGAAAGTAGAGACGATCATGAGCGAGTTGTTCCCCGACTACCGCTCCCCCTGGGAGAGCGACGATCAGGCGCTGCTGCGCAAGCACGCCGCCGCATTCTTCCGCAAGGAAGCCACCCCGCACCAGGAACGCTGGGCCCAGCAGCATCACGTGGACCGCGAATTCTGGACCAAGGCGGGCGATGCCGGACTACTGTGCCTGGGCCTGCCCGAGGAGTACGGCGGTGGCGGCGGCAACTTCGGCCACGAAGCTGTCGTCCAGCAGGAACTCGCGCTCGCGCACGACACCGCGTTCGGCTTCAACGTGCACTCGACGATCGTCGCGCACTACATCGCCGCCTACGCCACCGACGAGCAGAAAAAGCGCTGGATCCCCAAGATGGCCAGCGGCGAGATGGTCATCGGGGTCGCCATGACCGAACCCGGCACCGGCTCGGACCTGCAGGCCGTGCGCACCACCGCGATCCGCGACGGCGACCACTACGTTGTCAACGGCTCGAAAACATTCATCTCCAACGCCACCCACTGCGACCTGCTGGTCATCGTCGCCAAGACCGACCCGTCGGCCGGCGCCACCGGCATCTCCCTGTTCGTCGCCGAAACCCGAGGACTCGACGGGTTCGAGCGTGGCCGGGTGCTGCACAAGATCGGCCAGCACGGGCAGGACACCCGCGAGTTGTCGTTCACCGACATGCGGGTGCCGGTAGAGAACCTGCTCGGCGGAGTCGAAGGCCGCGGCTTCTACCAGCTCATGGAGCAGCTCCCCCGCGAACGCCTGATCCTGGGGATCGCCGGGGTGGCGATGGCCGAAGCCGCGGTGATCGAGACCGTCAAGTACGCCAAGGAGCGCCGGGCGTTCGGCAAGCCGATCCTGGACTTCCAGAACACCCAGTTCGTGCTCGCCGAATGCAAGACCGAGGTGCTGGCGGGCAAGGCATTGATGGACCACTGCATCGCGCGATATCTCGACGGCACCCTCGACGCCGCGACCGCGTCGATGGCGAAACTGTGGGGCACCGACAAGCAGGTCGAGATCATCGACCGCTGCCTGCAGATCTTCGGGGGTTACGGCTACATGATGGAATACCCCATCGCCCAGATGTATGCGGCGGCGCGCGTGCAGAAGATCTACGGCGGCACCAACGAGATCATGAAAGTGCTCATCAGCCGCTCCCTGTAATCCCCGCCCCACTTGCTTCGAGGAAAACACACCATGGCAACACTTGCCGGGCAGCTCGCACTCAACGCCCGACGGCATCCCGACCGCATCGCGCTCGTCTTCGGCGACCGAGAACGCACCTACCGGGAACTCGACGCCGACATCGACCGGTACGCCCACGCACTGCTGTCGTTGCAGATCGCCAAGGGCGATCGCGTCGCCGTGCTCTCACCGAACTCCGATCGGTTCCTCCTGGCGCTGTATGCCGCCTACCGGGTGGGCGCGATCGCGGTGCCCCTCAATCCCCGCGTCACAACCCGCGAACTGCACTACCTGCTCACCGACTCCGGCGCCTCGGTGCTGCTGTTCGGCGGCGACACCGCCGGGGCGGTACGCGGGCTGGCCCAGATGGACGATCCGTCGAGCACCCGGATCCTCTCGCTCGACGGAACATCGGGCTTCGAGAACTTCGACCGGATCGCAGCGACCATGCCGGCCGACCCGCCCACGGTCGAGGTGGCCGAGGACGACGACTGCATGATCATCTACACCTCCGGCACCACCGGTGCGCCGAAAGGTGCGCTGTTCGACCACCACCGGATGCTGTGGGTGGGCCACTCCATGAGCGCCCTGGGGATGAATTCGTTCGACCGCAACCTCCACGTCGCACCGATGTACCACTGCGCCGAACTCGTCCTGTTCGTCCTCGCCGGGTTCTCGATGGGCACCACCCACGTCGTCCTGCCGGCCTTCGACCCCGCCGCCGTCGCCGACACGCTGGAGAAACATCGCATCACCGTGTTCCTCGGGGTGCCGACGATGTACCAGATGATGCTCACCCTGCCCGATCTCACCACCCGCGACCTGTCGGCGTGGCGCCTCGGATTCTTCGGTGCCGCACCGATGCCGCCCAGCGCCGCCGCGAAGCTGGTCACGACACTGCCGCACGTCGGCTTCTTCCAACTGTGCGGACAAACCGAAGGCGGCCCTACCGGCATCTACTCCACCCCCGAGGAGGTCAAAGCCCGTCCGGATGCGACCGGCCGCTGGGCAATCACCAACGCCGAAGTGCGACTGGTCGACTCGGACGGCAACGACGTCGGCATCGGCGAGACCGGGGAGATGATCGTGCGCGGCGAGACGCTCATGAAGGGCTACTGGAACAACCCCGAAGCCACCGCCGCAACCCTCCGGGACGGCTGGCTGCACAGCGGCGACCTGGCGGTGCGCGACGCAGACGGCTACATCACCATCGTCGACCGGCTCAAAGACATGATCATCACCGGTGGCCGCAACGTGTACTCCGTCGAAGTGGAAAACGCGCTCGCCGCCCATCCCGACGTACGCGACGTCGCGATCGTCAGTCGCCCCGACGAGACGTTCGGCGAGACGATCGTTGCCGTGGTCACCCCTGCGGAAGGACGCACGGTGACGCTCGACGACCTCCGCACGTTCGCCGCCGAGTACGTCTCCGACTACAAGCTCCCCCGCGACCTCGTCCTCCGGGAAATTCCGCGGAATCCGTCGGGCAAGATCCTCAAACACATCCTGCGCGAGCAAGTGCGCGCATCGTGAAGCCCGACATCGCTGCTCGCGCATCGGCCCTCGTGTACGGGGAAGATCTCGAGGTGGGCCGGACGTATCGGCTGGGGGCACACACGATCACCGAAGACGAGCTGATCGACTTCGCCTCCACCTGGGATCCCCAACGCTTCCATGTCGACAAGGACGCCGCCGAAGCCGGTGCCTACGGCGGGCTGATCGCCAGTGGCCTGCACACCCTGTCCGTGTACCAGAAACTCGTCGTCGACACCGTCTTCTCCGACTGGCACGTCATCGCCGGCCGCTCCCTGCGCGAAGTCCGGTTCCTGCGCCCGGTGCGACCCGGGGACACCCTCACCGGCACCGTGCACATCCGCAACGTCGTCCTCGACGAGGTCCGGAACCGCGCTCTCACCACCCTCGAGGCCGAACTGACCGGCCACCACGGTCGGCCGGTGCTGACGGCGACCGTCGACGCCTACATCCACACCCGGTCGCACACCCGCTGACCCACCACTCTTTCGCGAGGAGAAATTCGATGCTCGAGGCGTACATCGTCGACGCCGTGCGAACCCCGGTCGGAAAGCGGGGCGGCGGTTTCGCCGCCACCCACCCGGTCGACCTCGCTGCCCACGTCATCTCCACCCTCGTTCGGCGCCACGACCTCGACCCCGCCGGAATCGACGACGTCATCTTCGGCTGTCTCGACAACATCGGTGCACAGGCCGGCGACATCGCCCGCACCGCCGCCCTCGCGGCGGGCCTGCCCGAGACCGTGCCCGGGGTGACACTCGATCGACAATGCGGCTCGTCCCAACAGGCAGTGCACTTCGCCGCCCAAGCCGTGATGAGCGGCACCGCCGATCTGATCGTCGCCGGCGGGGTGCAAAAAATGAGCCAGTTCCCACTCCTGTCCGCCGTCGACGCCGGCAAGGCCTACGGGTCCCCCGACCTGTACTCCGGCGCGACAACCTGGCACGCCCGATACGGCGACGCGGAGATCTCCCAGTTCCGCGGCGCCGAGCTGATCGCCGAACAGTGGCACATCGCCCGCGACGCCATGGAGGAATTCGCCCTCCAAAGCCACCGGCGGGCGCTGCATGCCATCGCTGCAGGCCGATTCGATGCCGAAATCACCCCGTTCGCCGGAGTGACGATCGACGAGGGACCACGCCCCGACACCACCGTAGAGAAGATGGCGACGCTGCGCCCCCTCACTCCCGGGGGCAGGCTCACCGCCGCTGTGGCGAGCCAGATCTCCGACGCAGCATCGGCAATGCTCATCGCCTCCTCCGATGCCGTCCGCCGATACGGCCTCACCCCACGCGCACGCATCCACCACATGACCGTCCTCGGCGCAGACCCGGTCCTGATGCTCACCGCTCCGATTCCCGCCACACAGCGGGCCCTGAAAAGGACCGGGATGCGCATCGACGACCTCGACGTCATCGAAGTCAACGAGGCCTTCGCTCCGGTGGTCCTGGCCTGGATGCGTGATCTCGACGCCGATCCGGCGCGGGTGAACCCCAACGGCGGTGCAATCGCCCTCGGACATCCGATCGGCGCCACCGGCACCCGGCTGATGACCACCCTCCTGCACGAACTCGAACGCACCGGCGGCCGCTACGGACTGCAGACCATGTGCGAAGGCGGCGGCCAGGCCAACGTCACGATCATCGAACGAATCTCCTGACCCCACCGACACCGCATCGACCCAGAGAACAGGACCGACATGAACATTGCAGGAACCACCGCGCTCGTCACCGGCGGTGCCTCCGGACTCGGACTGGCCACCACCACGGCCCTGGCCCAGGCCGGCGCGCGCGTCGTCGCCCTCGACCTTCCCACCGCGCACACCGACGCGCTCACCGCCCTCGGCGACGCCGTCCACTTCGCACCCGCCGACGTCACCGACGAGACCGCCGTCACCGCGGCCGTTGACCTTGCCAACGCCGAGAACAACCTGCGCATCACCGTCAACTGCGCCGACATCGGCAACGCCGTCAAAACGGTCGGCAAGGACGGACCCTTCCACTCACGGCCTTCAAAAAGATCATCGACGTCAACCTGATCGGTACCTTCAACGTCATCCGCCTCGCCGCTCACGCCATGGCGACGAACGAGCCGATCCACGGCGAACGCGGCGTCATCGTCAACACCGCCTCCGTCGCCGCGTTCGAAGGTCAAATCGGACAAGCCGCCTACTCCGCGTCCAAAGGCGGCGTCGTCGGCGCCACCCTGCCCATCGCCCGGGACCTGGCATCCCTGCAGATCCGGGTGAACACCATCGCCCCCGGACTGTTTCTGACACCCGTGCTCGGCACCCTGCCCGAGCACGTGCGCACCACCCTCGGAGCACAAGTCCCACACCCGCGCCGCCTCGGCAATCCCGCCGAATACGCGCAACTCGTCGAAGCCATCATCACCAATCCGATGCTCAACGGCGAAACCATCCGGCTCGACGGTGCCATCCGCATGGCCCCACGCTGACACTCACCGCCAGCCGTACCACCGTCGACCCGAGCCCCCGCACCGGATCAACGGCGGTATCGACCGTACGCATGCGCTGCACCAGGGCGAGCCCTGCGGTGGAGTTGGCGTAGGCATTCCAGGGCCGACCACCACACCCGTTCGCGCACGCGTCGGCGTCTCAAGGCGACGCCGACGCGTGCTGCACCCTCCACGAAGCACCGCAGCGCGGATACCGAAGAATCCGGCACGCCGGTAACCAGGCCTTACGTCAACGTTTCATGGCCAGGGACGAATATGCAGATCACCCACCTACCCAATCAAACGTCGCAAGCATATTTTTTGCGACGGGGCGACGAGAGAGGAAACGACCTGCGTAGTTCGCGAGGTAGGCGCGAACACCGCAGTATTCAGTGGAAAGCCCCATTGCCATCTGAGCGAGTTCCTCAGCAACCTCGTCAATTTCGTACGCGCCGCGTGGGTAACGAATGGTTCGGGCGAGAGGGTCGGCGGCTAGCAGAATTATGTCTTGATGGTCGACATTGACGAGGCCAATGTCTCCAAGTGCCTCGCAGATTCTCTGTCGCAGCTCGCCACTGTCGGGGAGGATCGACTGAAGCGTCTCGCCGAGGCTGCCTACATTGGTAGTACGCAGAAGCATGGAGTCGGCAATGGGATATCCATGGCTCACCCACGAATGCAGGATAGCGTTCTCGATTTCCTCACGCTGTGCCTTGGACCATAGCTGGTTGAGCGACGACTGCAAGGCATTCGATTTGTCCTTTCGGATGGCGTGTACAGTCCCCCACGCTGTCGCCACTGCCGCCAAGCGATAATCGAGTCGTTGCTTCAGTACTTCAACGATCCGCTGACGGTATTTGAGATCTTCGCTGGCCATCTCGCCGAAGATTCTCGTGTTCTGCTCGTATCGTAGCGAGTCGGGATTATAGTCGAAGACCATCAGAGCATGCTCCAAGAGTTGCGTACGGTACTTCGGCGAGTTCAGCGAATTTCCGTCATGTAGCAATTCGATCGCAAGCTGTTGGCCTGTCGACACGAGTACCTGCTCTGCTGTTGAGGGCATCTCGCGAACAAGCTCGATAACGGCAGGTCGGAGTTCGTCCCGGGTAGCGAAGATGCGGCCCACGGACAACAGCCAGACGTTGCGCCAGTGAGCAGAGAACCGTGCCACACGGAGGCGCTCAATCATCACGGTGGAGTCACCCGAAGCTACTGCACGAGCGCACATATACTCCTGAAGGCTACGCACTTCGAAGCCGATATTTGCGACCTCTCTCGGTACCAAGAGCACTAACCGTTCAGTTGCTGCATTGATGATCGATTCCGCGATCCTCTCGGCAACAACTCTGGTGTTGCCTTCCATCTCAAGACGGCAGATAGCGATCTCTCGTACTGCGGTACGCGACATCGTTGCCTCTGCTCCAGGAGTAATTTCCTCTTGGCACTGCAACTGCACAGCAATTCGCTCATGAATGGCGTCGATGTCTTCGCGACGCCGACTCAGGAGCTCTGCTGTACCTCCTAACTTGTTTGCCTCACGCTTGTAGATGGTGTCGTAATAGGCGTCGAACAGTCCGTAGCGGGTTTGCGGGGCACGACGATCGATCTCCGACAGCAGGGTCATTATGGTGACTTGCAGCGGTGTTCTCATTAGTCTGGCGGTCAGGGGCTGTTCGGCCGATCGAACGACTCGTTGGTAAATATCTTCCTGGTGGTCTGGATCGCTGGCGTGGCGGAGTTCGATTAGTCGCTTCGCATACTCAAGGGCGGTTTTGGTGGGTAGTTCCTCAAGGGAGACATCATCGAATTCAGAGTTTCCGAATTCGTTCGAATATCCTTGGGGTCTGGTTGTTATTACCACAAAAAGGTCGGCGTCTGCTTCTGCAGCGTCTTTAAGGAGCACCCGAACGGAGTTGGTTACCGTCTCGCGAGCTATGTGTGAGGCAACTTCGTCGAATCCGTCCAGTACAATCAACCATGGCCAGCCGTTCAACCATTCGAAAAGATCTGCAGCGGTGGTAGTTTTGTAGGAATTCTTAGATACTTCATTCGCTACCCACCTGAGAAGATTGACGTCGCTGTCCTTTCCTGCGACGTCTCGTGCAAATTTTGCTAGATCAATACGCAAAGGCCACCTCCGGTTGCTCGGTGTCGGCAACCCAATGCTTTGAAGATGGTTGTTTGTCTCAGCAAGGCCGGGGACCCTTGCCTTGTTGGACAGTTCCGATCGATCGTCAACGAAAGCGGAACGGTACGCCGTTACGATTAGTTGGCTGAGAGTTGTTTTCCCTTGTCCAGGGCCCCCGACGATTACCACGTGCGGCGGATGGTGTAGATCTTTCTCGAGAATGCTCGGTCGCAATACCCTATTTCCCCGATCAATTATCGTCGCCGCAGCACCGCTGTACATTGGATTTTCCGACGTGCCACTATCGTGGGCCTGCAGCTGGCTGCGACTTGCTGGTACAACCACCGGGAGGTCGATGGCGACCTGGTTGATTCGCAGCCGAGTTTGCTGAGGGTCTCCAGACTCGCTTAGTTGAATGAATTGGTCGGATAGAATGCTGTTTTCAGCGTGCTTGATCAGCTCGGTTCCTACGTCTACGGAATTTCCTTCGAGGATGATCCTTAGGTTTTCAAGGATGTCGCCGGGGGTTATAAAACCGGCGAAGGCGCGCCGAACGTCCTTCTGCCCATCTAGAAGCCGACAGAGTTTGTCGAAGTGCCAGCACTCAGCCCCCGTCATTCCAGCATCGGAAATTTCCTTCCTTAGCTGGGTTCGGACGGTGTCGATGCCGCCACCTTTGCCCGGTCCGAGGGTAGCGTTCGTGATGAATAGTATGTTGTCAGGAAGGCCAATCGCTCGCCTGCGAGCAGACTCGGGGTTCTTCCAGATGGCCATCTCTTTCGTGATCTCGTTTTTGAACCACGCGGTGTCCTTGACGGTGCCATGAGGTTCTTGCAGGAATTTTGCCTGAATGACAGTCCCCCCCATCCAATCAAGGGAACTGTCGTGGCCACTCCAGATGATACGACCGACGTACATCGCCTCGCGCCCGTTGTCGGAGCCATCCCCGAAGATCTCGACGGAAACGCCGAACTCCTTTATGCAAAGAGCTTGCGCCAGGTGTTCGAATTCACGAGTGTTCAATTTGTGCAAGTCGTAGTCGGCCACAGGTGAATCATGCTCTATGTGAGAAACGACGGCGGAACTACCTCCGGAGTGGGGGATCACGGCCCTGCAGGCGGGGTACACGAGACACTTGAGCGGGAGTGGTTGTGCTGCCAAATTCTATGGGCCATAGAGCAGGTCGAGGCGGCGCATGGCGTGGTGTCCAACCTGAGGCGGTGTCGGGTACGGAGTTCGGCCGCTGTACCGTTTACAGCCCCTCCAACACACTCACCAGGTCCTCAAGGAGCGCGTCGGCGCGGACTTCGATCTCGTCGAAGATATCGGCGAGGTCTTCGAGAGCCTCGTGGTCGCGGCGACGCGCAGCGAGGCCGCGCTCGTAGTAAGTCGAGTCCAGGTGAACCTTTGGCTCGTCCCGTGTATCGAGGTTTTCCTGCGGTGGCGTCGACAAGACCTTGCGGACGGGTGCCCGACCCAACAGGTGCGCCCGCACCAGCGTCGATACCGACTGTGGGGTCATTGGTTGCCCGTGCGGGAGGTGTCCCCAGCGGTCGATCGGACACAGCAACGGTTCCCTGGCCTGCTCCGCATCGAGCGGATCCGCGAAGACCTCGATCGGGTCGGTGAGGTGATGGCGCAGGAGATGGGTGCCGGGATACTGGTCGAGAAACGCCTGAATCTCTGCCCACCGCCGGTAGATCCCAACCACGGGATTGTCCCCGGCCTCGGGATCCGGTGCGAGCAGGAAGCGTTCACCAGCGCGGGTCGTGACCACCAGGGTATTCCCGTCGAGGCGGATGTCGCGGCGGCGCAGGCGGGTGGTGTCGGTGAAGGTCATCCCGGTAGCGGCGAGAACCAGCAGGAGGGCGTCGCGACGGCCGAACAGTCCGCTCGGCCAGCCCTCGGTGGGTAGCTCACGCGCTCGCTGCATCAGAAGGCATCCGAGCCGATCGAGGCGTTGAGCACGAGCGGTGTCGAGGTGCCGGCGCACCGTCTCGATGCGCCCCGGGGCGGGATAGCCGTGCCGGGTGTGGACGGCATTGATCGCCGAGAGTCGGCGTCGCTGGGTCGCCGCCACGGCGGGGTGTTCGTGCAGGAACAGCGCGAGCGTGTCAGGACTGGCCGGAATCGGCGACCGGTCGGCGGCAGCGCACCAGTCCGTAAACAGGGCCCAGTCGTGGCGGTACCGCGCCGGGACCCGCAGCCCACGCTCCGTGTCGTGGATGTCGTCGGGTCGCCGCGGGGAGGTGCGGGTGCTGGTCATCGCTCACAAGCCCAGATTGGTGACAGCGTTCCCGAGGAGGGGTGCGTGTTCGCGGGCGTAGACCTCGAGCATGGCGGGGGTGCTGTGCCCGGTCTGGCGCATGATGGCGTGCGCGGAGGCGCCGTTACGGAAGGCCTGGGTGACGAACCCGGCCCGCAGCGAATGCCCACCCAACTGCGTCACGATCTCGGGGTCGTAGCCGGCGTGGGCGGCGCGGCGGCGGATCGCCGCATGGACCGCCGCCCCCGAGAGTGCCGTCTCGGAGAGGTTGCCGTTTTTGCGAATCGCGCGCAACAACGGAGAGGTAGGGACAGTGCGGGGGCGGGTGCCGCGGCACACGTGCGCCGCGAACGGCTCGGCGCTGCGGAGCAGCCGGATGACGGCGGGGCGGCCGCCGGTGTCGAACGCGGCGACGATCTGGGCCCACCGCAGCCACGCGCACGGCGGGCAGCTGGTGTGCGAGGCGGTGAACGGCAGGGCGCGGACGGTGCCGCGGCCCTCCTGGTCGGTCTTGGTCTTGCGCAGCCGGATGTGCAGGCCGTCGAGCCGATGCAGCGCGACGTCGCTGCAGGTGAGGGCGACGAGTTCGCTGCGGCGGAAGGCCCCGGCGAAGCCGAGCAGCAGGATCGCGGTGTCGCGGCGTTCGACCACCTCATCGGCCCAGCCCCGGCAGTCGGCGCGGGCCTTGTCGACGATCGCGAGGATGTCGGCGGTGAGCAGCGGCGCCCGCGGGCTGCGGGGCCGCTCGCCGGCGGTGGCGTAGCCGCGGCGGATCCCGGACATCGCCTGGCGGACCAGGTCGTCGCCGGTCGGACTCGGGTGCCCGGTCTGGCGGTGGTGGTGGGCGATCGCGGCGAGGCGGTGCGCCAGGGTGGCCGGGGCGTAGGCCCGCTCCCCCGCCTCGGTGACGGTGTCGGCGCACGCGATGAGGTAGGCGGCGACGGTGACCGGGTGCGCCGGCACCGCGGTGTGTCCTTCCCGCTGGCACCAGGTGGTGAAGGCCCGCCACGCCGAGGCGTAGGTGCGGCGGGTGCCGGCCGCCCGCGCCGACGCCACCGACTCCGCGATCCGCGCCGCCGTACCGGGCGCAAGGTCCGGCAGCGCCGGCCCCGACACCGCCTCGGGCACCACGATCTGGCCGTCGTCGGCCGGTTCCGTCTCCATATCCACGGGTGGGAACGGTACCGGAGGGCTCCGACACCGTCCCGGCGACCGAAAGTGTGCTCACCTCGGGGTTCGCGGGGATTGCTGCGTAAATGGGAATTTACGTTGCCGACACCGCACAAACCGGGAGTGACAAACCCCCAGGTGCCCGTTTTGCCGTATTTATCCGGATCTTCTGGTTCTCTGTCCTGTGCCATCAGACCTGAGGCAGTGCCACCGCACCTGAGGCAAAGGCAGGGTTTCTGCCACCAAGTTGAGGCGCTCTACCTGCCACGTTCTCGTCGACAACCCCGCATGCTCGACGTCCCTTTGCCTCAACAATGTGGGCAGAAACGCCGCGGCGCCGCTGTGCCACATTGTTGAGGCACCGCTGGTCAGCGACCCATTCGTACCTCGGATCGAATGGCAAAGGACACTTGTCCTGTGCCATCGGACCTGAGGCTTTGTCCAGCATCCGAGGCAAGTGAGACTCTGCACGAGAATTTCAGTGGTTGCGACCTGGGGATTCGTCAGTGCATGTCAGGGGCTCTCGTCACGAGAATGTCAGTGGCCGCGGAGAGAGTCCCGCCGGGATGTCAGTGCGGTGAGCTGGGGTTTCCATCGGTGGCAGGAGCCAGCACCCTTCGCCCGCTGCGCGGACATCGACGCTGGAGGCCCGGGACGTACGCCGTGATGGATGTGCCGCCGACCCATTGCTCGACATAAATACTATGTGAAGTAGTATTTGGGCCGGACGACAACACCGAAGGTCCACACGTCCCCGGATCGCAGGGTCGATTGCGTTCCGCGACCCTGCGTGTGCAGGGCGATGTGGGCCGTGACAGGAAGACGACGCCGTGATCACGACGCACCTCGAGCCGCCGACACGACAGCGCAGTGCCCCCTCGGGATCGACCGGCGGACGGGACCGTCGGTGAGAACGGGGCAGCACACGGAGTCGGCTGCCGGCCTCGTGTGCGCAGCCACGTCCGCGGACCGGCCAGCCGATGCGTTGCGCGGCGGCCGGGTTCGGGTGAGGCCGCCGGTACAGCGAGCGCCTCGTCGACGATCGTGGCAGGTGCTGGTGCTGGCTCTTGTGGCGGTACTGGGGGTCGGCGCCTGCGGCACCGGCACCGACGCCGTCGCCCAGGGCGGCACCTTCGACTTCGTCGCTCCCGGCGGCCAGACCGACATCTTCTACGATCCGCCGGCCGAGCGCGGACAACTGGGGGCGCTGGCCGGCCCGGATCTGATGACCGACGGGGCCACGGTCGACCTGGCCGACTACGCCGGACAGGTGGTCGTGCTCAACCTGTGGGGTCAGTGGTGCGCCCCGTGCCGCAGCGAGGCCGACGACCTCGAACGCGCCTACGAGGCCACTCGGGCGCTGGGGGTGCAGTTTCTCGGCATCAACGTCCGCGACCCCCAGCGCGACAAGGCCCAAGACTTCGTCATCGACAACAATGTCTCCTACCCGTCGATCTACGACCCCCCGATGCGCACCCTGACCGCCCTCGGTGGCGCCTTTCCCACCAGCGTCATCCCGTCCACACTCGTCCTCGACCGGCGGCACCGCGTCGCGGCGGTGTTTCTGCGGGCTCTGCTGACCGAGGATTTGCAACCGGTCGTCGAACGAGTGGCGGCCGAACAGTGACGGTGACCGTGCTCGCGCAAGGAGTCGGCTCGAGTTTCCAGACGGCAGCCGCGACCGGGCCGCTGCTCTTGGCGGTGGGCGCCTGTTTACTGGCCGGACTGATCTCCTTCGCCTCCCCGTGTGTGGTGCCCTTGGTGCCGGGCTACCTGTCATATCTGGCCGGCGTCTCCGGTGCCGACGCTCCACCGCTCACCGCCGAGGTACGCACCGCCGGGGTACACGCTCCAGGACGGTGGCGGGTCACCGGAGCCGCGGCATTGTTCGTCGCAGGATTCACCGTGGTGTTCGTGCTGGCCACGGTCTCGGTGTTCGGGGTGATCGGGGCGTTGCGGCTCAATCAGGAGCTGCTCCAACGCCTCGGCGGAGTGGTCACCATCGTCATGGCCCTGGCGTTTCTCGGGCTGATCCCGGTCTTGCAGAAGGACACCCGCTTCGCGCCCCGGCGCATCTCCTCCCTCGCCGGCGCCCCGCTGTTGGGCGGGGTGTTCGCGCTGGGATGGACCCCGTGCCTGGGACCGACGCTGGCCGGGGTGCTGTCCGTGGCCGCGGGTACCGAAGGCACCACCGCCGCCCGCGGGGTGGTGCTGATCGTCGCCTATTGCCTCGGGTTGGGCCTGCCGTTCGTGGCCCTGGCCTTCGGATCCACCTCGGCCCTGCGCGGAGTCGGGTGGCTGCGCCGACACTCCCGTCACATCCAGATCGTCGGCGGCGTGCTGCTCCTGGCAGTGGGAACCGCGCTGGTGACCGGAGTCTGGGAGGTCTTCATCGCGTGGATCCGCGACGAGTTCGTCACCGGGACGGTGCTGCCGATATGACCGTCACCGACCGCGCTCCGGCCTCGAAGCCATCACCGCCGCCGGAACCATCACCGCTGCGCCGAGCTGTCGCCACTGCACGCAACCTGTGGCGTCAGCTCACTTCGATGCGCACCGCCCTGGTGCTACTGTTCCTGCTCGCCCTGGCTGCGGTCCCCGGGGCGCTGCTGCCGCAACGCAGCCTCAACGCCGGCAAGGTCGACGAGTACATCGCCGCCCGGCCGATTCTCGGCCCGATCTTCGATCGGCTCGAGTTGTTCGACGTGTTCGCCAGCTTCTGGTTCACCGCCGTCTATGTGCTGTTGATGGTCTCGCTCGTGGGCTGTCTGATTCCCCGGCTGCGTGAGCATCTGCGCGCTGTGCGCAGCGCCCCGGTGCCGGTCCCGCGCAATCTCTCGCGCCTGCCGCACCATCATCAGGGGTTGCTTCCCGAGCCCACCGACCAGGCCCTCGACCGAGTCCTCGACCTGCTGCGAGGCTGGCGTCTGACCACCCGGACCGAGCCCGGCCCGGTACAGGCGGTGTCCGCGGAAAAGGGGTATCTGCGCGAAGCCGGCAACCTGGTCTTCCACTTCTCACTGGTCGGGCTGCTGGTGGCGGTGGCCACCGGTCGGCTGTTCGGCTACGAGGGGTCGGTGATCGTCATCGCCGACGGCGGGCCGGGATTGTGCAACACCTCCCCGGCGGTGTACGACTCGTTCCGCGCCGGAGCCGCCACCGACGGCACCGGACTCGAGCCGTTCTGCCTCAAGGTCGAGGATTTTTCTGCCGACTACCTCGACAACGGGCAAGCCGAAATGTTTACCTCCACGCTGTCCTACCAGACCGGCACGGACATCGGCACCGACCGCTGGCAGCGGTACCAAGTGCGGGTCAACGAGCCGCTGCGTCTGGGCGACGAACGGGTGTATCTCACCGGTCACGGTTACGCCCCCCGGTTCACCGTGACCTTCCCCGACGGGCAACAACGCACCGAGACACTGCAGTTCGCCCCCGAGGATGCCACCACGTTCCTCAGCAGCGGGGCCATGCGGTTCGATCCGCCCGGCGGCACCTATCCGGATCCGGACGAGCGTCGCCGCAACCAGATCGCAATCGAAGGATTGTTCGCTCCCACGGCAGCCTTCAACGGCACCTTGCTCACTTCGGTGTTCCCTGACCTGCGCGATCCGGCGGTGGCCGTCGACATCTACAAAGGCGATACCGGGCTCGACACCGGCATTCCCCAGTCGATCTTTTCGCTCAATGCCGAGATGATCAACCAAGGCCGACTGGTCAAACAGGCCCGGGTCAACCTGCGACCCGGAGAACACACCACCCTCGCCGACGGCACCGCCGTCCGGTTCGACGGCGCCGAGGAATTCGCCTATCTGCAGGTCTCCCACGACCCTGCCCAAAACTGGGTGCTGGTGTTCGCGATCACCATGATGGGCGGGTTGGTGGCCTCACTGGTGATCAAACGCCGCCGGATCTGGGTGCGGCTGCGCCCTGCCGGGGGCGGTACCGCCGTCGAACTCGGCGGTCTGGCCCGCACCGACCACGCCGGCTGGGGGCCGGAGTTCACCGACATCTGCCGACGCCTGGACCCCGGGGCATCGCCTGCTGCGAAAGAGGACCGCTAGAGCCATGCCGATCGACGACACCTTCGCTCGCTACTCCGACCTGAGCTTCGAGGCCGCCTTCGCCGTCTACCTGTTGGCCCTGGTGCTGTTCGTCGCCGAATTCGCCGCGGTCCGCACCCGCCGTGCCGACCCCGCCCTCGCCCCCATCGCAGCTGTCCCCCCGGCAGCCACCGGGCCCGGCCGGGTGAGCGCGCCGACCGGGCGTGAGCTAGCGGACCGGCTCGGCCGGATGGGCATCAGCGTGCTCGTGGTCGCCTGGGTCCTGCACGTGGGGTCGATGGTGCTGCGCGGGCTGGCCACCGCCCGCTTCCCCTGGGGCAACATGTACGAGTTCGTCACCGTCACCTGCGCGATCGGGGTGCTGGCCGGTCTGATCGTGCTGCGCCGCCCGGCGCTGCGGGTGGTGTGGATGTTCGCGCTGCTCCCGGTGCTGGTGCTGCTGTTCGTCGCCGGCACCGTGCTCTACGCCGACGCCGCCCCGGTGGTGCCGGCGTTGCAGTCGTTCTGGCTCCCGATCCATGTGTCGGTGGTCTCCGTCTCGAGCGGGGTGTTTCTCGTCGCCGGGGTGGCCAGCGCCTTGTTCCTGGTGGCGGTGCGGGCCGAGCAGCACCCGACACCCCGGCTCACCCGGGTGATGCGGCGCCTGCCCGACGCCCGCGCCCTCGATCGCCTCGCGTACCGCACGACGATCTTCGCCTTCCCGTTGTTCGGCGCTGGCGTCGTTCTGGGGGCGATCTGGGCCGAAGCCGCCTGGGGCCGGTTCTGGGGCTGGGACCCGAAAGAGACCGTCTCGTTCATCGCCTGGGTGATCTACGCCGCGTACCTGCACGCCCGCGCCACCGCCGGCTGGCGCGAGACCCGCGCCGCGTGGATCAACATCGCCGGTTTCGTGGCGATGCTGTTCAACCTGTTCATCATCAACATGGTGGTCTCGGGACTGCACTCCTACGCCGGCCTGAACTGATCCGCAGGACCCCGCGGGCCGGGCACGCTGTGCCGACCCTGCGGGCCTGTCGGAGAACAGCTGTCGAGGAGCGCCGGATGGACGTGGATGCGCCGTCCGTCCCTGCGCGGTGGCGCCGCGGGCCCGGGCCTGGCGGCGCTGGGGGCGCGCCGCGTCCAGTGGGGTGGGCGTTGTGTGCCGGCTTTCCACCAGACACCGGTGGTGGCTGGCGCCGGGCGCGATCGCGCTGCTCACCGCTGCGGTGACGGTGGGTCGGCTTCGGCTACGGCTATCGCGTCGGCCTGGGTTTTTCCTGCCGTTGCTGCCCGTCGGTCACTGTCTACGTCGAGGCGGTTGCCGTCGGTGTCTTCGGGACGCTCGCCGCGATGCTCAGCCGCCGCTGGCGGGCCCGGATGCCGTTCGGCGCCTTCCCGTAGGCCGACTCGACTCGGGCCGGTGGACGGTCCACACGAGCCAGAGTCGACGACACCGGCGGTGACCGTGGCCGCGGTGCCGGGCAACGTGCCCACCCACAACGCCGCCTTCGGGCGCATCGAGATGACCGGCAGTTGCCGTGGCCCCGGGTTCGTGCCCTCGAACACGGGCCGCGCCGCGGTGGTTGCGGCCGGCAGCGGCGTCAGTGCTGTGAGCGCCGCCGACGGCACCGTCACCGACCGCAGTGCGATGTTCCCTGTCCCCACCCTCGTCGCGGACCTGCCGCTGAATACGGAACCGACTTGGACGACCCGGCTCGGCGCCGGTCCCGAGGCGCTCGCCGCCGCGGCCACGGTGGCACCGTTTCGGCCACCACGGCATGGTCACGGCGACCTCTAAATACTAAGCAGGGTAGTTTTTATTCGCCCGTTCGTATATCGTTTCGTTATCTCCACTGATCCGGGTGGCCCGGGTCAACCGCGAAACAGCATGTCAGGAGCAAGGACGTGGCACGACACCGCAGCGCATCTTCCCGAAGGGATCGGCAGGACCGTGATGCCGGCGTGATCTTTCGGGTGGCACCGACGGGCCGCGGCGGCGCTCGGCATCGGGCGGAGCCGACAGGGACCGGCCGTCCCGCGATGTGGGCGTCGGCGGTAGCCACCGGCGCCCTGATGACCGCCGGAGCGCAGATCGCGGCCCCCGGGGTGGCGGCGGCCCAGCCTGCCGTCGCTCCCGTGCCCGTAGCCCTGCCACCGGAGATCGCCGCGCTGGCGGACCTGCCCGAGGTCGGCGCGGCGCTCGACCAGCTCGCTGCGGTACCGGGTCTGCCCGAGGGGCTGCCCTCCGCTCTTGCCGCCCCGCCGGCGGCTCCGCCGACCGTCGGCGTACCGACCGAAACTGCTATCTCGGCCGTACCGGCGACGCCGGCCGTTCCCGCCTCGGTCGCGACGTCGTCCCCGCTGGCGGTCGCCCCGGTCTCGGGCACCTTGACCTCGTCCTTCGGTCCCCGTTGGGGCGCCACCCACGCCGGCCTGGACATCGCCAACAGCATCGGCACCCCGGTCTATGCCGCCTCGACCGGCACGGTGATCGATTCCGGCCCGGCCTCCGGGTTCGGCCTGTGGGTGCAGATCCGGCACGACGACGGGTCCACCAGCACCTACGGGCACATCAACGAAACGCTGGTCACCGTCGGGCAGCGGGTCCAGGCCGGTGAGCAGATCGCCACCGTCGGCAACCGGGGCCAATCCACCGGCCCCCACCTGCACTTCGAAACCACGAACCCCTCCGGAGCTAAGGTGGACCCGAGCGAGTGGCTCGCCCAGCGCGGCGTCCCGCAGACCGCCCTCGCGAAGGCCTGATCGGAACCGGACGCACCCCCGCCGCCATCCCCACCCGCGTCCTTCACGGGCGAGGTGGGAGCACGTTCTCATCAAAAACTAAGATTCGTAGTATTTACTGGGGCGGGAAGTGACCGCGGCGCATCGCGGCGACAGCGTCACAGAAGACAGCGTCACAGAACCGGTGTCGGTGAGGAAGGCGGGTCCGTGGTGGGCGGTACAGGTAGGGCACCCCGAAGCAAGCAGTCGCGGGGAAAGCCCCGACCGGTCACCCTGTCCGGTGCGCGGCACATGCCGTGGCCGATGATCGGCGCCGGCGTGGTGGTCGTGGCCTTGATCGGGTTGATCGCCTACAACCTGGCACCGAGAATCGCCGAACGGGCCGAGACACAGAAGTACGTCCCGAACGCGGACAACCCCGACCCGTCCACCGCGATCGCTGGGATGGAGAAGGCCGACTACCCGGCCGGCACGCACGTGCAGGCCCCGCAGCGGGTGGCCTACGACCGGACTCCGCCGATGGGAGGCCCGCACGACCAGTACTGGGCCACCTGCACCGGCACGGTCTATCCCGCGCCGATCCGCACCGAAAACGCGGTGCACTCGCTCGAACACGGCGCGGTGTGGATCACCTACGATCCCGACAGGGTGGCCGGAGACGAGGTGGCCACGCTGACCGCGCGGGTCGACGGCCAGCCCTACATGCTGCTCTCGCCGTATCCGGGTCTGTCCTCGCCGCTCTCGGTGCAGTCGTGGGGCCACCGGCTTGCCCTCGACGACGTCGAGGACGACCGGCTCGGTCAGTTCGTCGCCGCGCTGCGCCGCAATCCCAACACCCATCCGGAAGCGGGGGCGACGTGTTCGACCGTGCCGGGCGGGTTCGATCCGAGCGCCCCGCCGCCGTTCGACCCCTCGCCGCCGGGGCCGGATGCGGTGCCGATGACCGCCGATCCGCAGTCCGCGCCCGCCGCGCCGATGCCCACCGCACCCCGGTGATGGTTGAGCGCGATCTCGGTGCCGAGCCGGCCGTCGAGCCGGCTTCCGACGGACGCCGCCCCCGGCGGGTCCCGACGGTGGTGGCGGTGCTGGCACTGCTCGGGGGGCTGGTGCTGGGCATCGGCGGCACCCTGCTGGTCGCGGGCCCACCGGCCCCGCCCGGCGAGGGCTCGATCGACGTGGGCTTCGCCCAGGACATGTCGATCCATCACAGCCAGGCCGTGGAGATGTCGGCGATGGCGTTGACCAACTCCACCGATCCGGCGGTGCGCACCCTGGCCTACGACGTGATCACCACCCAGCAGAGTCAGCTCGGCACCATGCAGGGTTGGCTGACACTGTGGAACCGGTCGCAGCTGCCCACCGGGGAGCCGATGCGCTGGATGCGCGGCGCCACCGGCGCACCCGAGTCGATGCCGGGGATGGACGGGCACGCCACGATGTCCGTGGCACCGACGCCGACCGGGTCCCGGATGCCCGGCATGGCCACCACCGCCGAACTCGGCACCCTGCGCCGCACCACCGGTCCGACCTTCGACACGCTGTACCTGCAGTTGCTGCTGCGCCATCACCAGGGCGGTCTGCCGATGGCCCGTTACGCCGGGGCCGCCGCCGCCGAGGCGGCGGTGGCCGCGCTGGCGCAGCAGATCACCGAGACCCAGGAAGCCGAGGCGGCAACCATGACGCAACTGCTGACCGCCCGGGGCGCTGCGCCCCTGCCGATGAACTGACCCTGCCCCTGCGGTGCGAGCGGTGACGCACCGACGGTACCGGACGAGGCGGGCCCGTGAGCTGGACGGAGCCGTCGATGATGCAACTGACCCGACTGGTCGTGGTCTATACCCTCGCCCGCCTGGCCGTCGTCGCCGCGTGTGCCGGCGCCGCCGTTCTGGGTGTGCGCCTGTTCGGCCTCACGGTCTCACAGACCGGGGCGTGGATCGTGGGTCTGCTCGCCGGAATGGCGGTGGCGATGGTGGCGCTGCGCGGGCTGCGTCGCCGGGTCCACGACGAGATCGTCGCGGTCGACACCCGGCGCGGGCATCGGCCCCACCGACGGTGACGCGGGTGGGCGTCCGTGCGTCAGGCCCGCACCGTCAGATAGATCAGCACCAAGTTCAGGGCGGTGATGGTTGCGGCGATCGCCCAGGCCAGCGCGGTGGTGACGCGATGGTTGGCGTCGGCGCCCATCAGCGCCCGATCGCTGGTCAGCCGCACCAGCGGGATCAACGCGAACGGAATCCCGAACGAGAGCACCACCTGCGAGAGCACCAGCGCCCGGCTCGGATCGGTGCCGAGCGCGACCACCGCCAGCGCCGGCACCAGGGTGATCAGCCGCCGCGCCAGCAGCGGGATCCGGCGCCGCAACAGACCGTCCATGATCAGCGCCCCGGCGTAGGCGCCGACCGAGGTGGAGGCGAACCCGGAGGCCAACAACCCCCAGCGCGAACAGCAACGCCACCGTCGGGCCCAGTTCCTGGCCCACTGCCGTATGCGCCCCGTCGATCGAATCGACTCCGTCCCGACCCTGCAGGGTGGTCGCCGCCATGAGCAACATGGCCAGATTCACCGTACCCGCCACCACCATGGCCAGCCCGACATCCCAGCGGGTGACCTTGAGCAACAGCGTGCGCCGGGGGCCGGGTTGAGGATGGCCGTGCCGATCCCGGGCCAATCCCGAGTGCAGATACACCGCATGCGGCATCACCATCGCGCCGAGCATCGCCGCGGCCAGCAGGATCGACTCGGCCCCGTCGAAACGCGGCACCAGCCCGTCGGCCACCGCCTGGCCCGGTGGGGGGGCGACGACGACGCTGGTGACGAAACCGAACGCGATCACCAGCAGCAGGCCGGTGATCACTCGCTCGAAACTGCGCTGGCCGCGGGTGTCCTGCACCAGCAGCAGGACCAGCGACACCGCACCGGTGAGCACCGCCCCGGTCAGCAGCGGCAGACCGAACAACAGGTTGAGCGCGATTGCGCCGCCGATCACCTCGGCCAGGTCGGTGGCCATCGCCACCAGCTCCGCCTGTCCCCAGTACGCCAACCGCCCCGCGCGGGGCATCCGCTCGCGCAGGGCCTCGGGCAGCGACATGCCGGTGACCAGCCCGAGCTTGGCCGACAGGTACTGCACCAGGGCAGCCATGGCGTTGGCCGCGACGACCACCCACACCAGCAGATACCCGAACTGGGCGCCGGCACTGACGTTGGAGGCCACGTTGCCCGGATCGACGTAGGCGATCGAGGCGACGAACGCCGGTCCCAACAGCGTCCAGCGGCGCCACCGGGCCGTGCGCTCCCCCGCGTACTGGATCAGCACCCTCGGCCTCCTCGATCGGATGTCCTGAATTAAAATTCAGGTGAGCCGAAAACTCAAGTGGCGTGCCTCCGGCCGGGTCGACCGGAGCGGGCTCAGCGCGGCAGGGAACGCAGATAGGTGTTGTAGTCGGCCAGGTCCTGCTCCGCCTGCACCGCGCCGTGGCGCTCGCGCACCGCCGCGGTGCGCCGCTCGTGCCGGTACCAGCGGCTCGCGAAGAGCACCACCACCGCCAGCGCGATCGGCTCGCCGTAGGACCAAGCCAGCGCCCCGGCCCACTGCTGATCGGCGAGCGGATCGATCCCCCAGCCCGGCGGCGGGGCGGCGAAGGTGGCCACCATCGGCACCGAGGCCATCATCAAGATCACTCCGAAGAACACGTGCAGCGGCATCTCGACGAACAGGTCGAAGAACCGCCCGAGGTAGCCGGGCCGGCCCGGCAGCGGACCGACCGAGAGGATCGGCACGATGAACAGCAGCCCGGTGAGTAGAAAGAACACCTCGAGGCCGGTGTGGCCGAGCCAGGTGCCGGCGACGGCGTCGAACACCGGGGACAGATAGATCCCGTAGTAGCTCGCCAGGAACAGCGGGATCGTCACCGCCGGACTGAGCAACCACCGGGCGCCGCGGCTGCGCAGTGCCGCCAACGCCGCGGCCGAGATCATCCGGGCGGGTCCGTGGTGGGAGGTGGTGCGCAGCAGCAGCAGGCCCGGGGCGCCGAGCACCAACAACGGCGGCACCGCCATCGACAGGGTCAGATGCTGGAACATCCACACGCTGAACAGTACGAACCCGTACCGTTCCAGCCCCAGGCCGGTGGTGGCGCCCAGAAGGGCACACCCGGTCAGGAACGCGACCGTGCGCACCGCCGGCCAGCTGCGCCCGCACCGGTGCAGCCGCCACCGCGCCCAGCAGTACCAGGCGGCCAGCACCGCCGCGGTGAGCGGCAGCACCGGCAGCGGTGGCGGATCCCACGCCAACAGCGCCCCCAGCGACGGCGGCGCCGTCGGCAGCGGCATCCAGTCACCCATCACCGACCGCCCGGTACGCGGCGCGCGCCCGCTCAGCCCTTGCGGAAGGCACGCAGCGCCACCCAGGTCAGGCCCGCGACGGCCAGCACACCCAGCACGCCGCCGAGCAGGGGCCACAGGATCGACGAGCCTGGCTGCGCGTCGCCGACCGCGGCCGCCGGCGTCTCGCCGGCTGCGGCCTCGGACGGTGTCGGCGACGTCGCCACCGACGGGGCCGAGGCGGCCGCCGCCCCCGCCGCGGCGGTGACGGTGAACGTGTACGAGCCGGTGATGGGATGGCCGTCGGCGGAGACGACCCGGTAGCCCACGGTGTACTCACCGGGGGGCAGTGGTTCCGGGACCGCCAGCTGCACCCGGTCCCCGGCGACGTCGACCTGGGAGCCGCCGCGCTGCGTGCCGTCCCCGTCGGTGACGGTCACCGTGGCGAACGAGGCGTTGATCGGCTGATTGAACTGCAACTCGATCCGGTCCGGGGGGGCCGCGAGGGCCGCCTCGGCCGCCGGGGTCGAACCGATCAGGGCGCTGTGGGCCTGGGCGGGGCCGGCCCCGAACAACAGCACCGACACGACGGCGGCCACGACCGCGACGAGATTCTTCACAAGCACATTCCTCCTCGGCGCCCTGCCTGGCCGGCTGCGGGGTGGGGGTGTGGGTTGTCGGCGGGCGCGCCGGTGGGCGCTGCCCGGCGCCCACCCTACCCCATCTACTATGTGACGTAGTTTTACGGTTGGTCGGTGCTGGTGCCGGCCCGCCCAGGATGACTCGGGACGGACGAAGGCATGAAACTGACAACCAATGTGAAGGTCGGCGTCGCCTTGGTAGCGCTGTTCGTGGTGCTGCTGACGGTGCTGCTCTACACCAACCGCAGCCCCGCCGCCGAACAGGGCGGCGCCGGGGCCTCCGCGACGCCGGTGTGGACCGAGGAGATCCGTACCTTGACCACCGCCGCCGACGACAAGGTCCAACTGGTCGAATTCCTGGACTTCGAATGCGAGTCCTGCCGGGCGCTGTACCCGGTGATCGAACGCGTCCGCGCCGAGTACGCCGGGCGGATCGACCTCGGCCTGCGCTACTTCCCCATTCCCAGCCACACCAACAGCCATCTCGCCGCCCGCGTGGTCGAGGCCGCGGCCCGCCAAGGCCGGCTCGAACCGATGTACCGGCGCATGTACGACACCCAGGCCCAGTGGGGCGAATCGAGCCGGTCCCAGGAAGCGGTGTTCCGGCAGTTCGCCCAGGAGCTGGAGCTGGACATGGCTCGGTTCGATCGCGATGTCAACGATCCGGCCGTGGCCGCCCGCGTCGACCGGGATTTCGACGCCGGTCTGGCCCTGGGTGTGCAGGGCACCCCGACGCTGTTCCTCAACGGCGTCGAGCTGCCGGCGATGCCCAGCTACGAGGAGCTGCGCGCCCGTATCGACGCAGCACTCGCGCAGTGAGCCCGACGCCCGCACCGAGCCCGTCGTGGCACGGGGTCGACCCGGCGCCGGACGGCCCGGCGGCAGGGCGCAATCGCCTCGCCTGGCTTCTGACCGTCTGCGGTGGGCTCGGGTTGGCGGCGTCGCTGGTGCTGACGGTGGAAAAGGTGGCCCTGCTCGCCGACCCGTCCTACCGGCCCTCGTGCAGCATCAACCCGGTCATCAGCTGCGGGTCGATCATGGCGTCCTGGCAGGCGGAGCTGTTCGGCTTCCCCAATCCGCTGCTCGGGATCGCCGGGTTCTCGGTGGTAGTGACCACCGGCGTGGTGCTGCTGGCCGGGGCCGTGCCGACGGGATGGTACTGGAGCGCACTGTTCACCGGACTGACCGCCGCGGTGACGTTCGTGCACTGGCTGATCTTCCAGAGCCTGTACCGGATCGGGGCGCTGTGCCCCTACTGCATGCTGGTGTGGCTGGTGACCGTGCTCGCCTGGTGGTACTGCCTGCTGCAGCGGGAAACGGCGGATCCGACCCGACCGGGACGATGGCGGCCGCTGCTGCGCCGTCACCACGCGGTGGTTCCCACCGTGTGGGTGCTCACCGTGCTTGCCTTGATCACCGAGGCGTTCTGGCCCTACTGGCGGACCCTGCCCTGACCCTGGGGGCCGCTGGGGCCGGCTCGTGTCCGCGCCCCTCGTCCGCGCGCACGAGCCGGCCGAGTGCCGCCTAGCGGTCTGCGGGCGGATCTGGTTCCTGCGCGTCGCGGCGAGGCGGGTCGAGCCGGTAGTGGAACTGCTCGGGCAAATGTGTCTCGGCGTCGCGGCGGGCGGCCTCGGCCTCGAGCATCGTCGACGTGCGGGCCCAGACCACCTTGAGCCAGTGGAAGGCGAGCATCAGGACCGCCGCCCAGCCCAGGAACAGTCCGGCGCCCGGCCCGGCGCCCCCGGCGGCCGGATCGAGGGTCTGCCGTGACCACACCGCCAGCACCGCGAACACCACCGCCAGGGTGCATCCCGCGGACGCCGCCAACGCCAGCACCCACCGTCGGGTCACCAGCGCCAGCATCGACACCCCGATTCCGAACACCGCGGCCAGGGTCAGGAAGATCCGCGAGGGCAGGGTGATCGTCTCGGCCACCGCCTGCTCGGAGCCGGCCAGCATCTGCCAGCCGTTGGCGCCGCCGCTGTGCGGCAGGGCGAACGAGACGGTCAGCACCACCACGGCTGCGGCGACCACCACCGCCCGCATCCCCGGATCGATCTCGGCGGCCGCCTGCCGTTCGGCGGCCGCCAGCTCCTGCCGCCGCTCGGCCGGGTCGGGCTCGGCGGTGGGCTCGTGCGGTGACTCGGTCATCGCGCCTCCTTCATCCGGTTCGGGGCCCGACAGCCCCGGGCAGGGGGCGTCATCGGGGGTCGACGAGCAGCCGGGCCTGCGGTTCGTCCTGCCACACCTGCGAGACGACGGTGCAGTACGACCACGCCGTGGTCGACCAGCTGTCGAATGCCTCGGCCGTGCCCGCTCCGGCCGCGATCACCCCGGCCGCGGTGAGCACCGTGCGGTTGGCCAGAGCCGCGGCCGGGCTGCCGAGCTCGGCAACAGCCCCGGCGAGCAGCCCGGTCACCTCGAGCACCTCACCCGGTACGGCCGGCGCCGAGCTGGTCGTCAGGGGCGTCGGTGGCCGGCGGTGCAGACCCGCCCGCAGATGCACCTCGATCTGCACGAGGACCTGCTCGAGCGCGCGTACGTGGCGGCGGAGTTTGCCCGGACGGGCGATGTGCGCGCCGGTGACCGGCGCCAGCCGAGACAGCCGCTGCGGATCCGGCAGCCCGGCATGGGTGAGCACGAGCGGGGTCAGATCCCGGATCAGCCAGTCGGTCAGCAGCGCGGTGGCGCGGGGTGTGGCCGGCACGGCGACCGCCGGGGTGTGGGGGTGCATCCTCGTCTTCCTTCGACCGTGGTGACGATCACCGAGTGGACGGATCGGTGCGGGGATCGGGCCCGGACGCGTGCTGCGGCGACGCAGGCAGTTCCTCGACCCGGTGCTGGCCCGGCCCGACATGGGCCTCGGCGCGCAGCCGCGCCACCATGTGCGGGTAGTGCAGCTCGAACGCCGGGCGCTCGGACCGGATCTTCGGTAGCTCGGTGAAGTTGTGCCGCGGCGGCGGGCAGGTCGTCGCCCACTCGAGGGAGTTGCCGTAGCCCCACGGATCGTCCACGGTGACGACCTGCCCGTACCGGTAGCTCTTGAAGATATTCCACACGAACGGCAACACCGAGGCGCCGAGCACGAACGACCCGAGCGTGGAGACGATGTTGAGCGTGGTGAATCCGTCGTCGGGCAGGTAGTCGGCGTAGCGCCGCGGCATGCCCTCGTTACCGAGCCAGTGCTGCACCAGGAACGTGGCGTGGAAGCCGACGAACGTCAGCCAGAAGTGCCACTTGCCGAGACGTTCGTCGAGCATGCGCCCGGTCATCTTCGGGAACCAGAAGTAGATGCCCGCGTAGGTGGCGAACACCACGGTGCCGAAGACCACATAGTGGAAGTGCGCGACCACGAAGTACGAGTCGGTGAGCTGGAAGTCCAGCGGCGGGGACGCCAGGATGACACCGGACAGCCCGCCGAACAGGAAGGTGACCAGAAAGCCGATGGAGAACAGCATCGGCGATTCGAACGTCAGCTGCCCCTTCCACAGGGTGCCGATCCAGTTGAAGATCTTCACGCCGGTGGGCACCGCGATCAGGAACGTCATGAACGAGAAGAACGGCAGCAGCACCGCGCCGGTGGCGTACATGTGGTGCGCCCACACCGCGATCGACAGCGCCGCGATCCCGAGCGTGGCGTAGACCAGTCCGGTGTAGCCGAAGATCGGCTTGCGGGCGAACACCGGCAGGATCTCGGAGATGATGCCGAAGAACGGCAGCGCGATGATGTACACCTCGGGATGGCCGAAGAACCAGAACATGTGCTGCCAGAGCATGGCCCCGCCGCTGCCGGGATCGAAGATGTAGCCGCCGAGCAACCGGTCGTAGAGCAGCCCCAGTAGCGCCGCGGTCAGCAGCGGGAAGGCCAGCAGGACCAGGATCGAGGTGATCAGGATGTTCCAGGTGAAGATCGACATCCGGAACATGGTCATGCCGGGGGCGCGCAGGCACACGATGGTGGTCACGAAGTTGACCGCGCCCAAGATGGTGCCCAGGCCGGAGACGGCCAGGCCCACGATCCACAGGTTCGCGCCCATGCCGGGCGAGTGCAGCTCCGAGTTCAGCGGCGCGTAGGCGGTCCAGCCGAAGTCCGCGGCGCCGCCGGGGGTGAGGAAGCCGCTGACGGCGATGAGCGAGCCGAACAGGTACAGCCAGTAGCTGAAGGCGTTGAGCCGGGGGAAGGCCACGTCCGGGGCGCCGATCTGCAGCGGCAGGATGTAGTTGGCGAAGCCGAAGACCACCGGGGTGGCGTACATCAGCAGCATGATCGTGCCGTGCATGGTGAACAGCTGGTTGTACTGCTCGTTGGACAGGAACTGCATTCCCGGCACCGCGAGCTCGCTGCGCATGATCAGCGCCATCACCCCACCGATCGCGAAGAACGCGAACGAGGTCACCAGGTACAGCAGCCCCAGGACCTTCGGGTCGGTGGTGGTGACCATCTTGTAGACGAAGGCACCCTTGCGGCCCCGCCGCGGTGGCATCGGGCGGGTGGCGACGGGGACGGGTGGGGGAGCGAGAGCGGTCATGTGCTGTCCGATCCGGGTTTCTGCGCGAGCGCACAACGATGAGGCACTCGACAGCCTACCCAAATACTATGAAGAATAGTATTTGGGGGCGGTGCGGGGCCCGCCGCCCCTCAGAGCACGGCCAGGACCAGGCACAACCCGGCCGAGGCGGTGGCGAGGCCGGCCAGCGCGGCCGCCGCGGGCACGGCCATCGACAACGCCGCCGCCGCCGCGTACGACAGTCGCGGACACCGCATCCGCCAGCTGGTGCGCAGCTTGACCAGCCGCAGCGACGTCTCGTTGCTCAGCCCCAACGTCCCGGCCGGTTGCGGCAGCGGGGAGGCCGAGACGGCCACCAGCGCCGCGCACACCGTGGCGGCGCTGGTGGCGCGGGCGGCATGCTGGTCGGCGGTGAGCTCGACCAGGGTCTTGACCGCCGAGGGGGCCGCGGCGAACAGCGGCACGGCCGGGAACACCGCCGCGAGAATGTCGCAGGCGCTGACGAGGCGGTGATGGCTGCCGCGCAGGTGGGCCCGCTCGTGGGCGAGCACGGCATCGCGCTCACCGCTGCTCAGGCACTGCGACAGCCCGTCGGTGGCGACCACGAAGCCGGGCCGGCCGGCGACACTGTAGGCCATCGGCATCGGGTGCGCGAGCCACATCACATCGTCCCCCCGGGAGTGGGCGACGATGGAGATCACCTCGCGGTGGTAGTCGAGCAGGCGGGCCTGCGCCCGGGCGTGTCGCCGGCCCAGGATCACCGCCCGGGCCACCAGGGCGCTCAACGCCAACGCCCCGGCCCCGGCGAGGACTTCGGTGATCCACGGTTGGATGGCGTGCGAGACCGCGGACAGGCACCGCACCAGGGCCTCGACCGCGGACTCGGCCGGGGCATGATCGGGCCAGATCAAGATGATCACCGCCGAGACCCCGAAGAACAGCGCCCCGGCCAGGCTGCCCAGCCACGCCGCCAGCACCATCCCCGGCGGCAGCGAGGTCGCAGCCACGCGGCGCAGCATCGGCGGCGCGGCCACCGCGATCAGGGCGGCGCCGAGGAGCAGGACCAGAGCCAAGGTCATTGCTCGGGGGCCCGGCTGGTCCAGCCCCGGCGCAGGGCGTCGTACTCGCGGTCGGTCACCGTCTTGGCGAAGTGCAGCAGCACGGCACTGGGATCGGCACTGCTGTCCAGCAGCGCCCGCAGGGCCTGGGAGGTGGCTTCCTCCCGGCTGCGCGAGGGCGAATAGAAGTAGGCGCGGCTGCGCTTCTCCCGCTGCACCCAGCCCTTCTCGTACAGGTGGGTGACCACGGTCAAGATGGTGGTGTAGGCGAATTCCTTGCGAGCACGCAACCGCTCGACCAGATCGTGCACCGACTGCGGCTCGTCGGTCGACCACAGTTCGGTCATCACCTCGGCCTCGAGACCCCCAATCCGTACATGACTCCCCTCGCGGACACTCGCCGATCATCGATGAACCTACGCACGCGCATCCGGGACGACCGGAACTCCGCGTGCGTTCAACCATGCCATGGGATCGGCCTTGCGACCGTCCGACGCCCACACCTCGTAGTGCAGATGCGGCCCGGTCGACTGGCCCCGATTGCCGACGGTGGCGATCTGCTCCCCGGCGCGCACCCGCTGACCCGCCGACACCAGCGCCTGGTCGATATGGCCGAACACCCCGATGGTGCCGTCGTCCTGCAGGATACGCACCCACAAGCCGAACCCCGAGGCCGGACCGGCCTCGAGTACCGTGCCGTCGGTGACCGAGACGATGGGGGTGCCGATCGTGTTGGCGATGTCGAGACCGTAGTGGGTCGTGCCCCACCGCGGCCCGAAGTTCGACGTCAACGTGCCGCTGACGGGCATCAGCGTCTTCGGGCGCCGTGCCTCGGCCTCGCGCGCCGCCCGGCGCTCCTCCCGCACCCGGGCCCGTTCGAGCTGGTCGGCGAAATCCGCCAGCGTCGGCACCTGCGAAACCTGCAACACCTGCGGGGCCTGCGACGGCGCGGCCGCCGTCGACTCGTCGGGATCGGCCTGTCGCCGGTCGAGGGTGTGCTCGTCGGTGGCGGCGTGAGCGCTCGAGGTCGCCGCGGTCAACAACGCTCCGGCCGCCACCGACACCGCCAGCACTCGTCCGCCGGCCCCGCCCCCGGGCCGGCGGTGGGCCCCCCGCACCGGTCGCCGGGTCGCTGCGAGCGGCCCCCGCGGTGGCGTCTGGCCGACCTGCGCCGTGTGTGCGGGACGGTCGGTCAGCGGCGCCGGCACCGCCGCGGCCTCGTGGTCCGCATCCGGGCCCCGGCCCGGCGCGTCGACGGGAAGCGGCCCCGAGGAGGCCTGATCCACGGCACGCGGTACGGCCGGGAAGGCGAGGTCGGGCTCGGGTCTGCGGTGTCGGGCCAAGATCGCATCCTTGTGAAGGAACCCGCTCGCTGATAACGAAACGGTGACGGACACCGACACATTACTACTATTCCGCATAGTTTCAACAACGAGGCAGTGGAGCCCCGCGGCGGCGTGGTCGGGGCGCCGTGCGGTCAGCGGCGCCGGTCGGGTCCGTCCGCCTCGCCCCGAACTCCGTCCAGTCCGCGCAGCATCGCGTTGTAGGCGGCCAGGTCCTCGTCACCGTCGCGGTCGATCTGCTCGTCGCGGCGCCGGGCGCGGCGTTCGTCGGCCGAGGCCCAGCGCACCGTCGCCAGCACCGCCGCCAGCAGCAGCGGCAGCTCCCCCACCGCCCATGCCAGGTTGCCGCCGAGGCGCTGGTCGGCGGCCAGGTCGTCGAAGAACCCCCGCCGCAACGAGGTGTAGTACTCGGCGGCGACGACGGTCTGGGCGTTGATCACCGACACCAGGAAGAAGGCGTACGCCGCCAGCGCCACCGCCGCCGCGCCCACCCGGGCCGTGGGCGCCGGGGGGCGCGGCAGCGGGTCCAGGCCCACGGTCACCCAGAAGAACAGCGATCCCACCGCCAGCAGCCACACGTTGGTCAGTACGTGGGCGACGTGCGATCCGGCGAGCGCGTCGTACAGTCCGGCGAGGTAGAGCAGATAGAAGGTGCCCACGAACGCCGCCACGGCCACCGCGGGGTGGGTCAGCGCCCGGACGGGCGTGCTCGCATACATCGCGCGCAGCCAGTCGCGCGCCCCGGGGGCGGCCCCGTCCGGCCGAGGGCGGACCGTGCGGGCCGCCAGGGTGAGCGGGGCGCCGAGCACCAGACACAACGGGGCCACGACAGCGATCGCGGCGGTGGCCGCAAGATGCACGCTGAACACCGCCGGGGCGTAGCGCCCCACCCCCGAGGACGTGGCGAGCAGCAGCACCAGACATCCGAGCAGCCACCCGACGGTGCGCCGGAGCGGCCACCGCCCCCCGGCCGCCCGGACCCGGCGCACCCCGAGCAGGTAGAGCGCCGCGAGCACCACCGCAGCGGTGCCCAGCAACAGATCGAAGCGCCACTCGGTCAGCATGCGCACCGGTGTCGGTGCCCCGTCCAAGCCGTAGCCCAGCACCTCCTCGACCAGGCTCGGGTCCCGCTGCTCCCCCACCGGCGGCGGGGTGCGTCCCAACGCCACCCCGAGCCCGACGGTCACCGCGAGCACCGCCGACTCCACCACCGCCAACCGGGTGAACGCCCGCCGGTCCGCCGGGTCGGCGGCCAGCGCGGTCACCGCGACGGTGCGTTGGCGCCACCCCAGCCAGCCCACCACCACCAGCGCCATCCCCTTGGCCAGCACCACGAACCCGTAGGCGCCGTCGAAGACCTGTCCCAGCGGCACCCGCACCGCGGCATTGACCACCCCGGACGCGGCCATCACCACGAACGCCGCCGCCGCGAGCGCGGAGAACCGGCGCGTGGCCAGATCCAGATGCCCCCCGCCGCGGACGGTGTGCAGCACCAGTGCCGCCAACCCGCCGGCCCACAGGCCGACCGCCACCAGGTGCAGCACCAGACTATTGGTGGCCAGATCATGCGAGCCCCCTGCCGACGAATGCCCCGTCACCGCCCGCGGCATCAGGCTTGCCACCGCCAACACCAGCAGCAGCGGCGTCCACCGGTGTCGCAGAACGAGCCGGCATCCCAGACCCACCACCGCTGCCAGCCCCGCCGTCCACAACCACGCGGTGGCCACCTCGATCTCCCCGACCGCCCGCAGAAACGGCAGCGGATCGGCGAAGACCACCCCCACGGGCTGGCCGGAGGTGTCCGACAACGACAGCGGCACCAGCGCCAGGGCACACCCGGCCCACACCGCCGCCGCCGCCCCGGCCGTGCGCACCGCCCGGTACCCGTCGACATCGAGCACCCCCGAGCGCTGCGGCGGCACCAGCACCGCCGCGAGCAGCAACGACCCCACCATGACCGCTGCGGACACCTCTCCCACCGCGGTGGCCGCCGGTAGGCCGTACCTCGTCAGCGCCCCCGGATCCGGCAGCCCCAGCAACCGCAACACCTCGGTGCTCGACACCGCCGCCAGCATCGTGGCCACGACAGCCGCGCCCGCCGTCCAGCCGAGCATCGCCCCGACCACCGCTCTACCGTCCCCGGCGCTCGCCACGGCACAACCTCACCCTCGTTTGTCGTTCGCCCGTTCCCGCCGGCCGAACCCGCAGACCTGCACCTCGCCGCCGAAATACTAAGAAGAATAGTTGTCCGGCGCGGTCCGCCTCCGCCACCCCACGATTGCACATATGCATATATGACAATATGATCGCTTGTGCGTCGACGAAAGGAAGACCGATGAGCCACGGACACGGACACGGACACGGCGTCTCCCCCGCCCAGGCCGCCAGCGCCTCCGGCCGGTACGTCCGCCGGCTCTGGATCGCCGTCGCCCTCGGCCTGACCACCTTCGTGACCCAGCTCGTCGTCGGCCTGTCCACCTCCTCGCTGGCCCTGATCTCCGACTCCGCACACGTGTTCACCGACGTGTTCGGCATCTTGATGGCGGTCACCGCCATCACCGTCGCCCAACGTGCCCGCACCCGGCCGGACCGCACCTTCGGCCTGTACCGCACCGAAGTCTTTGCCGCACTGGTGAACGCCGCACTGCTGTTCGGCGTCGCCGGCTGGGTGCTCTACGAAGCCGTCCAGCGTCTGTCCGACCCCCCGGAGGTTCCCGGCCTACCCGTCACCCTCGTCGCCGTGGTCGGCCTGGTCATGAACGTCATCGCCTTCCTGCTGCTGCGCAAGGGTGCGCAAGAGAGCATCAACGTCCGCGGCGCTTACCTCGAAGTCCTCGCCGACATGCTCGGCTCGGTCGGCGTGCTGGTCAGCGGCCTGGTGACCCTGGTCTTCGGGTGGCGCTACGCGGACCCGCTCATCGGTGTCGCCATCGGCGTGTTCGTCCTGCCGCGGGCCTACAATCTCGGCCGCCACGCACTCGGCATCCTGCTCCAGCAGGCACCGGCCCGCATCGACGTCACCGAGGTCAACGCCGCACTCGACGCTGTGCCCGGGGTGCGAGAAACCCATGACCTGCACATCTGGACGCTGACCTCCGGCATGGAGGTCGCGTCCGCCCACCTGACCACCGAACCCGACGCTGATCCCACCACCGTGCTCGCAGCAGCGCAAACCCTGCTGGCCGAACGGTTCCACCTCGAACACGCCACCGTGCAGGTCGAGCCCCCTGAGAGTGAAGGTCGCTGCCGCGAACTGCAATGGTGACCGACCGCAAGGATCGGGGGGCCGGCCTCGGGCATACCGGCAACGGTGCATCGCACAACCCGGCGAAGGTTCGCTGTCGTGGGGCGCAGGCCAAGGCCGGCCACGTCGCCCGCGCCGCAAGCGTCCGCGCCCTCGAGCGCAGCATCGCCGCCGCCGAAGAACAACTCCCGCACCCTGCGCCGGGCCGCAGGGCCGGCTCGCCGCGGGGAACACCCTCGGGGACCGCACCCACACACGGTGGGGCTTCGCCGGCGGCCCGGTGGCCGACAACGACACCGCAGCCCTGGTCGCGGCGATCCGTGAGGTCTGGTCGATCTGATCGCCGACCGCGCTGGCACGACCGGCAATGGAACCGGCAAGGCTGGGACGGGCACGGCACCGTCGACAGCGGCGCAGTCGACCGGTGACATGTGCGCCACCAAGGAGGCCTGCGTCGAGTCTGAGTGGGGGGCACACTACCGGCGCGTCCGCGACCGAGGTGGTTCACGCGGCTTCATTCTCCCGAGCGGACGAAAACCCGCCGATCGCGGTCAGTGATTTGTTCGGATCGGTTGACGGTGAGAACACCTCCGGTGCGGGTGACGGTGCGAGCGGGTAGCGGCTCGGGGGCGGGGCTGCGGATGACCGAACCGTCCACGATCGAGAAGCGGCTGCCGTGACACCGGCAGCCGATGAACCCGTCGGTTACCTCCGAGACCGTGCAGCCCTGGTGGGTGCACACCGCGGAGAAGGCCCGGAACACACCGGCTTCGGGTTGGGTGATGACGAGTTGGGTATCGGCAAGGACGATTCCGCCGCCGACGGGCACCTCGGATGCTGTGATCTCGGCGGGTGCACTCTCGTCCTGGCGCGGTTGCGTCGACGAGCATCCGGCGGCGGTGAGACAGCCGGCGGTGCAGGCCGCGGCGAGAACGGTGCGCCGGGGCAGGGGCGTGGACACCAACGTTCCTCCAGGTGTGCGGGCGGAGCGGGTCCTCGGGACGCGGTCAGGCGGGGACGGCCAGACCGGTCAGGTACATCAGGGTCAGACCTGCTCCGATGCCGGCGAGCACGACCGGCGCTGCGGCGGGGCGCCCGGCCCGCAGTGTCGGTGCGATCTGCACGATGACCTGGATGATCGCCCCGGCCCCGACCCCGAGGAGCAGCGCGGAGACGTCGGTGTTGACGACGGTGGCGCCGAGCACCGCCCCGAGTACCGCGGGGGCACCGGCGAGAAGCCCGAGCCCGAGCAGGGCCGGCACCGAGGTGCGCTCGCGGGTCAATGGTGCGACGATCGCCAGTCCCTCGGTGGTGTTGTGCAGGGTGAAGCCGATGACCAGGAAGGCGCCCAGGGCGAGCTCGCCGACCGCGTAGGCGGATCCGATCGCCAGGCCCTCCCCCAGGTTGTGCAGGCCGATGCCGAGCGCGATCATCGCGGCCAGGCGGAGCGCGGAGGCATCGGCGGTGCCGGCGCGCTTGCGTCGGGCGCGCAGGTAGCGGTCCACCCCGGTGAGGGTCAGGAACGACAGCGTCGCCCCCACCCCGACCAGTGCGGGACCGCCGAACGCGCCGCCGGTGGCGGTGGACAGTTCGATGCCCTCGGCGGTGGCGTCGAAGGCGAGGAACGCGAGCAGGCCGACGGTCACGGCGAGGGCGAACTGGACGAGCGCGGGGCGGGCGCGGCGCAGCACGGGCAGCAGCAGCATGCCGAGCAGCACCGGGATGATGCCGACATAGGTGCCCAGCAGCGCCATGAGGCCGAAGAACCGTGGCCCGGGTGTCGGCGTCGGTGCCGCCGCGGGGATTTCGTGCTCGATCGCCAGGCCGGTGGAGGTCAACAGCGACACCAGGTAGGGCTGCCCGGCGATCCACGGGTAGTCGAGGACGATCCGCTCGGAGTCGAAGCGGCCGAGGGCGTCGTCGGCCCCGGTGGCGGCGACGAAGACGTCGTTGACGACCACCTGCGCGACGGTCACCGGGTCGGGTCCGACGTTGCGCAGTGTCAGGATGATGCGTCCCGGCTCGAGGACGGTGCGTTCGACGGCGATGTTCTCGAGGGGTGGGCCGCTGCGTTCGGGCAGGGTCTGCCCGGCGACGAGCGCGAGCAGGGTCAGGGCGGCCAGGATGATCGCGACGACACCGGCGCCGGGAATCCAGCGGCCCCGCCCGCCGGCGGGTGCGGCCGGTTCCGGGGCGGTGCCGGTGTCCCCCGAGTCGGGGCTCTCGATGCGGTCGCCGGTGGCGGCCGGTGCGGGGTGGGGGTTCGGGGTCATTCGGACACCTCGAAGAATCCCATCCAGCCGAGGTCGGCGAACTCGGTCTTGTGTGCGTGGAACATGTATCTGCCCGGGTACGGGAATCGGAGTTCGCAGATGCCGCGCTGGCCCTGGGCCTGGACCACGGTGTCGGTGAATTCGGACGGTTCGAGCCGGGTGCCGGTGGGGTAGTAGTCGAAGAAGTTGCCGTGCAGATGAAAGCTGTTGACCGGGTCGTATTCGAGGACGTTGACCAGATAGATCCGGACCAGCTCGTTGCGCCGGACCTGGACCGGTTCGTGCATGTAGTGGAACGGGATGCCGTTGACGGCGTAGAGCTGGTTGCCTTCGCCGTCGAAGGTGGTGTTGTACCCGTGCATCACCATCACCATCTCGTCCGCCGGCGGCCGGTCCTGGGGTGGGTCGACGATGAAGGTGCCGTACATGCCGCGGGCGATGTGCTCGGCGAGCGGGCTCACATGGCAGTGATACAGGTGCACCCCGAACGGGATCGCGTCGAATTCGTAGGTGAACGACTCGCCCGGTTCGATCACACCGCGCCCCACCCCGGGCACCCCGTCCATGTCGGCGGGGTGGATCCCGTGGAAATGCATGGTGTGCGGATGCTCGGATCCGTTGGTGAACCGTACCCGCAGCAGGTCCCCTTCGCGGCAGCGCAGCGACGGCCCGGGGATGCGCGAGTTGAACGTCCACGCCGGGAACGTGATTCCCGGCGCGATCTCGATGTCCTCGTCGCTCGAGAAGATCTCCCATTCCCGCAGGGTGCGACCGTCCGGCAGGACCGAGACGGTGCCGTAATCGAAGTCGCGCAGGATGGCGTTGGGGTGGAACCCGTTGGCGGAGTGGTCCACCTGCCGACCGAGCCGGAAGGTGGGCCCGTTGACTCCGCCGCCGTGTGCGGCCGGGTTCGAGCTGTGCCCGCCGTGTCCGGCCGCGGGGCCGCCTTCCTGGGCTACCCGGTCCGCGGATCGGGCGATCCCCCCGGCACCGAGCACCAGGCCCGCGGACCCCGCCAATGCTCCCCCGAAGAGCACCTGACGGCGGGTCGGGGCGTTCACGCGATTGCCGTCGGCGACATTGTCCGGGCACACGAAACCATGCGAGTAAGACGAAGCACATCAAAAAGTTTGGCACACCGAAATCAATACTTCAATAATGCAAAACCCAGGGGTGGGACAGGGGTGAGCGGGATGTCTGAGGCGTTCCCGCGCCGCGGGTCACCGGGCCCGCTGGTGCGTTCCTGCCGGGTGCGGATCGCCACGGCGGCCAGCAGCGCGATCCGGCCTGGCGGCGACGGCAGCGCCGAGGTGCTGGTCGCACCTCGGGAAGATCGCCGTCGCGTGGATTGGAATCCTCGAGGTCGAATGCTAGGCGGTGACCGAGGGGGACTCGCGGGGTCAGCGGGCTTCGATGACGCCCATCATGCCGTTGTCCTCGTGGTCGAGGATGTGGCAGTGGTAGACGGTGCGGCCGGGAAAGTCGTCGAATGCGACGCGCACGGTGAGGCGACTGCGAGCCGGGATGTCGATCACGTCCTGCTGGTGGGGCTCTGCGATCGTGGCGCCGGAGGTGAGCTGCATCGGCCACACGTGCAGGTGCATGGAGTGATCCATGGGCGAGTCGTTGACCAGGGTCCACTCCTCGATCGTGCCGAGTCGCACGGTGTGGTCGGTGCGGTCGGGGTCGTACGTGCGGCCGTCGATCGTGAAGCTCATTGGTGTCGATCAGCACGTCGGCACGGTTGCCGGCGGCGAGGTCGATCTGCTGCACGGGCCGGGGTTCGCGGAAACGACCCGAGTCCAGGCCGATCAGCCGCAGGGATTGCCCGTCGAGTCGGAGTCGCAGATGCCGGCTGACACAGGCGTTGACGATGCGCCACCGTTCCCGGGCGCCGGGGCGGGTGGTCACGGTGGGCCGCACTTGTCCGTTGGCCAGGATCAGGGCCCCTTCTCGCCCCAGCATGCGGTCCATCATGGTCGGCGCCGGGATGGTCCCGGCGCCGTCGATGCTCAGATCGGAGAGCACCAGGACCCGCTCGACGGTGGTCGGGATCGGGTCGGGGTCCTCCACGATCAGTGCCCCGTACAGGCCCGCGAAGATCTGATCGGCGACCAGGTGATGGTGGTGCGGGTGATACCAGTACACCCCGGGGGGATGGTGGTCCGGCAACCGGTAGTCGTAGTCGAAGTCGGTGCCCGGCTCGACCCGCAGGAACGGGTTGTCGGAGTTGCCGGAGGGGGAGACGAGCACACCGTGCAGGTGCAGATTGGTCGGTTGCGGCAGCCGGTTGCGCAGCCGGACCTGCAGCCGATCCCCGGGACTCACCCGCAGGGTCGGGCCGGGCACGCCGTGGTTGAACCCGAATCCGGCAACCTGGGTTCCGGCGAGTGGGAAACGTCCCGGTGCCGCCTCCAGGTCGAGGGACAGCGCGCCGCCGTTGCCGGCCAGCACCGGTGCCTCAACCCATGCGGCGGCGGAGACGGTCTCCGGTCGGGGCGTTCGGGTGGACTGCCACGCCAGTCCGAGCCCGCCGGCGGCGGTGGCGGTGACACCCAACGCGCCCAACTGCAGGGCCCGCCGTCTGCTGATCGGTTCCATGAGCGCGCCTTCGAGCTAGTCGTGGCCGTCGAGCACGCGCCGTCGCTCACGGTATTCCTCGGAGTCGATCTCGCCTCTGGCGTACCGCTCTTCGAGGATCTGCCGGGCCCGGCCCTCACCCGGCGGAGGGGGGTAGGTGCTGCTGGGGGCGGCGAAGTGGCCGCCGGAACCGGACAGTCGGGAGAGCAACCGGATCGCCAGCACCACCAGGACCGCCAGGCCGAGCAGCAGCAGCGCGGCGAACAGCCACATCCCCCAGCCGCCGTTCATTCCCCAGCCGCAGTTTCCGTAGGGCATCACCGCAGATTCCTTTCCGGAGAGGCCATATCGACCGGCCACCGTGTGCCCGGCCTGCCCTCACGATACGCCCGGGGCGTACCGCTCTTCGAGGATCTGCCGGGCCCGGCCCTAGGTGCTGCTGGGGGCGGCGAAGTGGCCGCCGGAACCGGACAGTCGGAGAAGCAACCGGATCGCCAGCACCACCAGGACCGCCAGGCCGAGCAGCAGCAGCGCGGCGAACAGCCACATCCCCCAGCCGCCGTTCATTCCCCAGCCGCAGTTTCCGTAGGGCATCACCGCAGATTCCTTTCCGGGAGGGCCATATCGACCGGCCACCGTGTGCCCGGCCTGCCCTCACGATACGCCCGGGGGCATACGGGCAGTGAGAATGCGCGGTCCGGTGCTGCCGGATGTGGCGCCGAGTGCGGTGTGCCGGCCACCCGAGGGTTCTACCGTGAGGGGCGGGGTGCGGCGGCGCCCGGTCGGCGGCACGGAGAGGAGTGCGATGAGGAAGCAGTCGCTGATCGCGGTGGCACGCCATCTCATGGCCCATGCCGCCACCGCCGCCAGCGGTCGGAGCGCTGAGACCGTCTACGGCGGCCACGAGCAGACGTTGCGGCAGACGGTCATTGCGCTGATGGGTGGGCAGTCGATGGGCGAGCACGGCAGCCCGGGCGAGGCGACCGTCTACGTCCTGCGGGGTCGGCTCCGCGTGAGCAGCGGCGACGCCTCGTGGGACGCGATGACCGGTGACCTTCTCGTCCTTCCCCGGACCCGGCACCGGCTCGACGCGCTGGAGGACTGCGCGATGTTGCTCACCGTGGCCAAGACCTGACCGGGGCCGAGCCGGGGCCGCGGGCGCGCCGCGGCGGCGAGGTCCTCGGGAATCGGCATCGGGGCGGTCGGCCCGGCGCCGGCGCGGCCGGGTGTTGCCCTCGGGATAGCGGCCCGCCGCGGAGCCGGGGCGGCGACGATGATCCGCACCACCTGCCCGAGGGCCTCGCGGGCGTCGCGGCGGCGCAGCGCCGGAACGAACATCGCGACGTGGTTGCCGGTGTGGGGCCAGGGCTACGGTCGGGACAGGACGGGGGCCCGCTCGAGGCGCCGCCCTCGAACCTCGTGTTCGTCGACCCGGACGGGCGGCAGCCATCTGCACCTCGTGCAGCCTCACGCACAACAATCCCGGGTCCGAGAGGTGAGCGCGTCACCGACTCGTCCCCTCTGCCACGACGCCCCCAGAAATCATCGATACAGACCGGCTATCATCGTTGCATGACGATCAATAGTGGGCTTGGGTGCAGGTTGTCCACCAGCGCCGGGGCGGGCCTCGATGCCGCGGTGGCGTTGTTCCACAGTCTCTCGGACGGAACCCGGTTGGCGATCGTGCGTCGTCTCGCCGGTGGAGAGGCGCGGGTGGCGGATCTGGTCGGTGAGCTCGGGTTGGCGCAGTCGACGGTGTCGGCGCACGTGGCCTGCCTGCGGGACTGCGGGCTGGTGCAGGGCCGCCCGCAGGGCCGGCAGGTGTTCTACTCGCTGACCCGGCCGGAGTTGCTGGATCTGCTGTCCTCGGCGGAAACCCTGCTGGCGGCCACCGGGAACGCGGTCGCGTTGTGCCCGAACTACGGCACCGACAGCGCACCGGGGGTGACGGAGTGAGCGAGGCGTGCGGCTGCGGCCACGACGAACCCCGCCCCGAGGGCGAGCAGGAGCACGAGCCGGAGAAGCTGTGGCAGGTCACCGAGATCCGGGCCGCGGCCGCCGCCGGGGTGCTGCTGGGGGCCGGGCTGGTTGTCGGCTGGAGTGGCGGACCCGACGTGGCGGAGCTGGCACTGTATGCGCTGGCGTTGCTGATCGCCGGCTACACCTTCGTCCCCGCCACCGTGAAACGGTTGGCGCACGGGAAGATCGGGGTGGGCACCCTGATGACGATCGCCGCGGTCGGTGCGGTGCTGCTCGGCGAGGTCGAGGAAGCCGCGATGCTGGCGTTCCTGTTCGCGATCAGCGAGGGCCTCGAAGAGTACTCGGTGGCCCGCACCCGCCGCGGCCTGCGCGCGCTGCTGTCCCTGGTCCCGGACACCGCCACCGTGGTCCGCGACGGCCGCGAACAGACGGTGCCGCCGGTGGAGCTGCGACTGGGCGAGATCATGGTCGTCAAACCCGGGGAGCGGATCGCCACCGACGGCACCATCATCGCCGGCCGCACCGCACTGGACGTCTCCGCGATCACCGGTGAATCGGTCCCGGTCGAGGCCGGCCCCGGCGACGCGGTGTTCGCCGGCGCCATCAACGGCACCGGCGTCCTCGAGGTCACCGTCACCGCCGACGCCGAGGACAACTCGCTGGCCAAGATCGTGAAGATCGTCGAGGCCGAACAGTCCCGCAAGGGCGCCGCCCAACGGTTGGCGGACACCGTTGCCCGGCCCCTGGTCCCGGCGATCCTGGTGGTCGCCGCGGTCATCGCCGCCGTCGGCAGCCTGCTCGGGGATCCCCGGGTGTGGATCGAACGCGCCCTGGTCGTGCTGGTCGCGGCCTCGCCGTGCGCGCTGGCGATCGCGGTCCCGGTGACCGTGTTCGCCGCGGTCGGGGCCGCCAGCAAACTCGGTGTCCTGGTCAAGGGCGGCGCCGCCCTCGAGACCCTCGGCCGCATCCGCGGGATCGCCCTCGACAAGACCGGCACCCTGACCCGCAACCGGCCCACCGTCGTCGACGTCGCCACCACGAACGGCGCCACCCGCGGCGAGGTGCTCGCGGTGGCCGCGGCGCTCGAGGCCCGCAGCGAACACCCCCTCGCCGCGGCGATCCTCGCCGCCGCCGATTCCGTGACTCCCGCCGAGCAGGTCGACGCCGTCACCGGCGCCGGGCTGAGCGGGCGGATCGGCGGAGCCTGCGTGCGGCTGGGGCGGCCCGGGTGGATCGAGGCGCGCGAGCTGGCCGCCGACATCGAACGCATGCAGCACGCCGGCACGACCGCGGTGCTGATCGAACGCGACGACCACCTGCTCGGGGCGATCGCGGTCCGCGACGAACTGCGCCCGGAGGCGGCCGAGGTGGTCGCCGGTCTGCGCCGGGGCGGCTACCGGGTCGCGATGCTCACCGGCGACAACGAACGCACCGCCCGCGCCCTGGCCGTCGACGCCGGGATCGACGAGGTGCACGCGGACCTGCGCCCGGAGGACAAGGCCCGCATCGTCTCCGACCTGCGCACCCGGCGGCCGACCGCGATGGTCGGCGACGGCGTCAACGACGCCCCGGCCCTGGCCACCGCCGATCTCGGCATCGCGATGGGCGCGATGGGCACCGACGTGGCCATCGAAACCGCCGACGTCGCCCTGATGGGCGAGGACCTGCGGCACCTGCCGCAGGCCCTGGCGCACGCCCGCCGGTCCCGGACGATCATGCTGCAGAACGTCGGCCTGTCCCTGGCCCTCATCACCGTCCTGATACCGCTGGCCCTGTCCGGGATCCTCGGCCTGGCCGCCGTGGTGCTCGTGCACGAGGTCGCCGAGATCGTGGTCATCGCCAACGGTGTCCGTGCCGGCCGCGTCCGCGCCCTCACCACCGCGGCACCGGCCACCCCGGCACCGGCGGACAGGGCCCACGCGTGAGTGGCGATCCGGTCACCACACCGGTCCCCGGGCGGCGGCGGGCTCGGACGGTGTTCGTGGCCGCCGCCGCCGTGCTGGCGGCGGCCGCCCTGATCGTCGAGCCGCTCATCCGGGCCGTGTTGGCCGGGGGCCGGGTGATCAACCTCGGGATGCTGCAGCTGCGCCTGACCTACAACACCGGGGTCGCGTTCAGCCTGGGAAACCAGCTGCCCACCCCGGTGCTGGTCGCGGTGACCGTGACCGTCACCGCCGGCATCGCGGTCTACGCCTGGCGTACCGCACCGACCAGTTCCGCGGCGGCGGTGATCGGGTTCGCGGCGATCTTCGCCGGGGCCGCCGCCAACGTGATCGACCGCCTCGTCGACGGCAAGGTCACCGACTACCTCCACACCGGCTGGTGGCCGACGTTCAACCTCGCCGACACCTTCATCACCTGCGGTGTCGCTCTGCTCCTCGTCTCACTGTTCGTCGACAGCAGATCCGCTGGCACCCGGGAGGAGGCCACCTCATGAGTTCGATGCCCGTGCACATCCAGGCCGCGTACACCGACGAGATGACCGCAGCCCGCACCGCCGCGGACGACACGACCCGGTGGGCACACCTCGAACGCGCCCACATCCTGTCCCAGCCCTACCCGTGGCCGCACACCCGCAACCATCTCGCCATGCTCGTCCTCGCGCTGCGCCGACGCGACCGCCGCGAGACCCTCGGGCAGGTGGTGCGGATCATCGTCGCCGCCCCCGGCTCCGCGTCGGGCCGCTACCCCGAGGGCAACACCGGCCGCTCCGGTGCCGGGCTGATGACCCCGATGCCGATGCCGGACGATCTGGCCCGCATCCTCGCCGGAACGCCCTGAACCGCATGGGATCGGGCGCACGCGCGTGCGGGCGCAGGTGGTGCCGGTGATCGGCACCCTCGCCGCCGCGGCCGGCGTGCTCGCCGGCACCGACATCGACGACATCGACGACATCGCGCTGACCGTGTCGTTCGTCGCCTCGGCGAGCGGGGCCGGCCGCGGCCTTGACAGATCGTCGCCGGCTGGTACCTCTGCTTCCTCGCCCTCGTGGTGATCAGCGTGGTCGCCGCCCTCGGCCTGGTCATCGTGCCCGACGACTGGGTCGGGCTCCCCGGCCTGCTGCCTGGCGCTCGGGGGCCGGGGATTGATCACCCCCGCGCTGCCGCCCGGGATCCGGTCCGGCACCCGTCCGTGTCCGGGTCTTGACATCGAATCCGCCGGAACCGAACCCACGGGCGGGGCTCGCCGACGGTCCGGGCCGGGCGGACAATGAGCCGTACCCGGTTCGCGATGACACAGACCCGCGGGGGGCAGCCATGACGGACCAGCAGCCGGTCGACCGCGCGGCGATCGCCGCCGACCTCGAACGCGCCCGGCGGACGCTGCACGAACTCCTCGACACCGCTTGCGCGACAGATCTCGATCGGCGCTCGCACGGCACCCGCTGGACCAACGAACAGCTGCTGTTCCACATGGTGTTCGGCTACATGGTGGTGCGGCGACTGCGGGTGCTGGTTCGGGTGTTCTCCCGGCTACCCGACCGTGTCGGACAGCTGCTCGCACGGGTCCTGGACGCGGCGGCCCCGGTGTTTCACGAGATCAACTACCGCGGGTCGTGCCTGGCGGCCACCGTGTTCGACCGTCACCGGATGGGCCGGCACTGCGACCGTGTCATCGCCGCACTGCAGCGCTCCCTCGCGAAGGAAACGGACGCGAATCTGCGGCGCAGCATGGCCTTCCCGGGGCGCTGGGACCCGTTCTTCACCAACGTGATGACCCTCGAACAGGTGTACCGGTACCCGGGCAAGCACTTCGACTTCCACCGCGAGCAACTCACCCTCGAATGACGCGCACCATCACCCGAGATCAACGGGTGAGCGCCCGCCGAAGATCGTCACCCCGAGACGGGTGGCGTCGGCCAGGTCGACGACGATGCCACCGACCTGCGGATGACCGTCGGCCCACCCTCGGGCGGTGGCGCGGTCGGCGAAGAAGTTCCGGTGCGTGCAGCAGCTGGGCGCGGAGGGCCGTGGCCGGCCGCGGCGCCGACGAACACCACCGCGGTGGCCGGGGACGCGGCGGCGGCCTCGCCGTGCACGGTCACGGTGGTGGACTCGGTGACAGGGATCGGTGGCGCTCGCCGGCTCGGCCCTCGGAGTCTCTATGTCCGCACGTACGCCTCGGTATCGTCCGCCCATTCCCACACGTGACCGTCGTAGGACACGGGTCCGAATTCGTCGTCCGGATCGACCGGCTCGGCTTCACCGGAATCGATCAGCTCGACCATGCTCGCCGCGTCGATGATCGAGGGCTTACCTGATCCGGCACCGGCGACAGCCGCCGCGATGTGCGCCGCGATCCACTCGCGCACCCCGTCGAACAGCCTCGGCTCGCCGTTCGGCGATCCGCAGCGCCCGTCAACATTCGGCTTTTTCTACATTTCCGTCTGGTTCGTATTCAGTGAGGTACATCCACTTCCCTGCCGTGAGTCAACGGCGGTTGCGCAAGTACTCGACCCAGCCGGTGAGAAAACCGCGTTCGTATTCGGCGGCGGCGGCGTCGAGGTGCTCCCCGGCAGGGGTAGTGAACCAGGTCGCACTCTGGCCGCGACAAATAGAGAAGCATCGGCAGCGGTGTCCCACCTCCGGGGCGCACCGCCACCCTGCACCGTCATTCCCGGCGTAGCCCGTGACATGCCCGGGATGCGATGATCCCTGCACGCAGGCCGAAAGAACTGCTCGGATCTCGGCCGGAGCCGACCGCCGGAATCGCCCGATCTCCCCGGCCACCGCCGAGAGAAGACATCTCTCCCCGGGCCGTGCACGAAGCAGCAGAACCTGCCCACCGTGGGCGCCACACCGGTCAACCGGCGAACAAAATTTGGGTGATCTCCGCGTCGCGGCCGTAGAGGCGGGCGGCCTGTGCCGTGGCCGCCGCCCGCACCTGGGTCTCGGACACCCGGGCCGCGGTGGTCACCGTCACCCAGCCCAACGTCGTGACCGGATCCCGGAGCGAGCACACCCGCACCGACCAGTCCACCGTGCCCGCCTCACGCCGGCGCGCCGACCCGGTCGACGCCGCCTCGCGTTCGGTGCCCGGCACGGCCGGAGCCCAGCGCCCCGCGAGTGCCTGGACCAGGTTTTCCAGTGCGACGGTGATCCACCGATTCGCGTGTGTCCGACGCTGTCGCGCGGTCATGACCCGGCCCGTCCTTCCCGGCCGGGTCATGACCGCGCGAGAATGTGCCCAGCGCGACGAGAACATAGTCTTTCCCGCCGCCGCGGACCGTCGCGCCCGACTTGCCGGCATCTGCAGCACCTTCACTCTATGCCCCGAGGTCATGACTTTCGCCCGTCCGCGTCCCGGTCCGGGCGTCTTCGCGCCGGTACGGACCCGCCCGGGTGGGCGCCGCCCTCGGCGCCACCGCGCACCGCGACCAGATCCTCCATCGCACGGACGGACCGACACCGCTGCCGGAATAGACGGTGTCACCGAGGTGTCGACGCGGGTGGATCGGGGCGTCACCGTGTCCCCCGGGCTCACCCTCACGCCTCGCAGAATCCCGCTCGGCTGGAGCTGCGGTGCGCCGTTCACCGTGAGGCGACCGGAACGTCCCGATCCCCTCGCAGCCCGAAACGGTCGAGGGCTTTCCTCGTCGCCGCACGCGGCCACACCGCAGACGCCCCGCCGCCCTCCCCGATCGGGGAGCGGTCCACCGCAGGTGTGAGACCGGCGACAGCCGGGCACTCTCGGATATGGAGCACGACCCAGGAGATGTCTGCCACGAAGCCGGCCTCGGCGGCCGACTGCTCACCTTCGCCGGCGAGGGCGAGTTGTCGATGCTGTCCGACGCGGTGGTTTCCCTGGTGTGCGCTCCCGACACCGACCACCCCCACTACGGTGACGTGCTCGAATGGATCGTCACCACCACCGCCGAGGTGATAGCCCTCAAGCTGGGTCCCCTCGTCCGGGGTGGTATCGCCGCCTACGCCATCAAGATCAGAACCTCCGACGGGCAGATCCTCGAGATCGGCGAGCTACCCGCACCCGAATGCCACCTGTGGACAGCGATCGTCGACGCCCTGACCGGAGACATCCGCCAAGCGCACCACCACCTGGCCCCCATCATCCATGCCGCCGACCGGGAGGAGCGGATCCGGGCACTGATCGAGGCGGTCGCCTGGCTCGATCGAGTGCTCGACATACCGGCATTTCCCGAACCCGATACCGCAACCGGATAGACCGGACGAGCGGCGCCACATCGTCGCGGCCGACCAGGGCTGCGGCGGACACCGGATCGGTCGGCGCGAGGGATCACTCCAAGCAGCATGAGGTGGTCCGGTTCCTGGACGTGCACAAGTCCGCGAGTACGTGTGATTATTCGGAATTTCCGAATGCTCCCTGGGCGGCGGTATTTGTCCAGGTGGCGGTGGCGTGCCGTGCCGTACGCCCGTTCCTTCCACGCCGGTCGCCCGGCGGTCGAGGTGGGGTTCGGTACCAGCGCAGACGGTACGGCGGCCGGTGCGACGTGGCCTCCGCTCTCTCGACTGCCGGACGGCAGACACAGGGATCATCCCGGATGGGGGGCTATCGCGGCTCGATCGGGTCCGATGCCGTAGCGAAAGCACGCAGTTCCCGCAGCTCGGTGCGTAATTCGTCGGCGCGTTCGCGGGCGGCGTCGACCTGGGCGCGGGCCGCGGCGGTCTCGGCGCGGGCGGCCGCGAGGTCGGCGCGCACGGCCTCGGTGCGCTCCCGCTCGGCGGCGCCCTCGGCGCGGGCGGCCGCGAGGTCGGATTCGAGCCGGCCCACGGTGGCGGTGGCCTGATCGGCGGCGGCGCGGAGCCGGGCGAGCTGGTCGCGCTGCTGTTCGACGAGGGCCTCGAGGTCGGCGGTTCGCCGACGGTGCGCCGCCTCCGAGTCCTCGACCCGGGTCGTCCACGCGTCCAGGGCCGCGGTGTGGTCGGCGCGGAGGCGGTCGAGTTCACTCTGGTGTTCGCGGCGGGCCGCGGCGAGCGCGGTGGTGGCATCGTCGGCCTGCGCGAGCGCTGCGGCCGCGGCCGCGTCCGCGTCGGCGCGCTCGTCCAACGCGGCATCGAGTTGCTCACGCAGACCGGCGATCTCGGCGCCGGCATCGGCACGGACCTTGTCGGCGTCGGCCTGCACCCGGCGCAGGTGCGCCTCGAGCGCCGCCGGATCGGCCAGCAGCGCGGTGGCCGCGCTGATCGACGCGGCCACCTCGCTCAGGCGCTCGAGGGCGGCCTGGGCTTCCTGCCGCAGCAACGGGACCGCCTCGGCCAGGGTGGACACGGCCGCCGCCGGATCGGTGGGGGTGGCCGCCTCGAGCCGCTCGGCGCGGGCCGCCTCCTTCTGCCGTTGCCGCCAGGCCCGGACCCGGTCCGCGTCCGAGGCGTACTCGCGGCGCCGCCCTCCCCTACTGCCCTCGGTCATCGCCCCGCCCTCCCGATCGCGTCCTGAGTCCCGATCGATGCTACCTCGTACGTACCGTTTCGTACGTAACATGATACGTACGAAACGATTGGGGTCGAGCAGCTCGATACGTGGGCGGGTGGGTGATGTCGGTTCTCAGTGCATCTGGCGGGTTTCTCGTGTACGTGGCACGGCGTTGGCGCCGGCTTCTCATCCGATCTGGCGGAAGCGGCGGAACCGCAGGTCGGTACATCGTGGACGAAGCAGATCGGCGCGGTGCCCGCCAAGAATCCGCCAGATCGGATGAGAAGGAGTTGATGGCGGCATGACTGACGCAAGTGGCGCACCGCAGGTCAAGCCAGGTCTGCACCGCCAGATACCTGGCGAACTGACAGGTGACACCTGTCCTTTCCCCTCGCGGGCCCGCGGCGGTGGTCGCCGCCCCTCGGCCTCGCGGGGACAAGTCAGCACGCCGGGTCGAGGCCGCCCAGGCCGGGCACGCAGTCGTCGACCGCGGCCGCGATGGTGGCCTGGTGTTCGTAGTCGTCGATCCACTCGAGGACTCCGTCCGGGCTGTCGGGCCCGGCGCTCAGGCCGATCCGGAAGCGGGTGTCGATGCGCAGACGCAGGTAGGGCGACGGGTGGCCGGTCCGGTGGGTGGCGGCCGTGATGCGGCGCAACGCGGCGGCGCCGGCGATGACGGCGTCGACTTCGGTGGCGGCGGTGCCGGATTCCTGCGCGACGGCCGGATCGCAGGTGACGGTCCAGGTGTGCACGAGCGGGCCCTTTCTTCGGGTCGGTGCGACCTTTCGGTGGATGCCAGTGTGTCCGGCTACCTCGGCCCCGACCGGGGCGGAGACGGGCAGCGGGCCCGGTCCTGTGGAGAACCGGGCCCGCTGTGGACAACTCCCCTCGAGTCACCGGCGCCCGTCGAGAGCGAGGGCCTTGTCGTCGGCCGGGAGCAGCACCGACCGGGCCACAGCCGCGGTGCGGGCGAGCTCGGCGGTGAAGGCGCGGTGACCGGCCCGGTCGAAGAACCGGAAGACCAGCGGTCCGGTCTCGACGTCGACCCAGTGGATGTGTCGGCGACGCTGCGGATCGAACGCCCCGCCGGGGGTGATCTTCGACGGCGGCACCGTCGACCAGTGCACCGTCACCACATGCTCGTCGGTGGCGAAGCGGTCCGGGCGCAGCAGGAACTGTTCGGGCAGCACCGTCGTCGCCCCGTCGGTGACCGGGCGCCGCAGCACCGCCACCAGGCCGCGGACGACGGCCGGGTCGGTGAAGACCATCCGCACCGCGCCGATGGTGGCGAACACCGCCGCGCTCGCGGTCAGCGCGCTGGTCACATCCAGCCGCACCTGCTGCGACGCTCCGGCGATCATGATCGTGGTGCGGGTGGTCGAGCTCGGAAAGCTCGGGGTCTGCGGCGCGGTCATGGCGACCTTCCTGCTGGAGGTGAGAACCGGCGCGGGTCCGCCCGTTCTTTTGCCCTTCTGGCAGGGAGAATGTGGACCGGCATGAGGGCCGCGGAGTGCAACCTCTGGGACGGAAAAATCTCGCCGGAGCGCAGCGGAGGAGAGAATTTTCCGGGCCGTCAGGCCGCGCAGCGCCCAGGGGTTGCGCGCAGCGGACCGCCGGTCACCATCGGAGGCCAGAAGGGCAAAATCAGGCTCGTCGACAGGGCGGAGCGCAGCGGAGCTCGATTCGGTGTCTCGAGATTCGTGGCCAAATCTCCTCTGGGATGGCCACTCGATGGCCAATTGGGTGAGATTGTCTCGGCGTGGCCGTGTGGTGGGGCCGCGTAGCGCGGTGGATGATCTTCCGAGGCTGGGGAGATGCTGCGTTGCGCCTCGTGTCGAGGCAGTAGTCGATACTTCCCGTATGGATGTCGATGCCGAGCCGACGAGTTGGCCGGACGATCCCGTTGATCAATTCGCCGCAGTCGTCGAGTTGCTGGTCCGCGGCGAGAACGACCGTGCGCGGGCGGCGGTTCCAGCGTTGGATCTCGAGGAGATCGAAGCGGTCCGCAGGAAGCGATCAGCCGAGGTCGCGGCATGTCGGGTAGTGGTGCCGACGCGCACGGCGCCGGCGATCAAGCGGCGGACAATGGAACGGGAAAAGCTCGCGGTGTTTGCGCGTGATCGGTGGACGTGTCGGTTTTGCGGATCCCGCACCCTCGATCTCCGGGTGCTGAAGCTTGTTTCGCGCGCCTTCCCAGCGGAATTTCCGTATCACTCGAAGTGGAAGTTCGATCATTCGCACCTGATCTACTGGACCCACTCCAGCAGCCTCGAGCACGTCGTCCCGATCGCCCGCGGTGGCGCCGACGAGTCCAGCAACTTCGTTACCACGTGCTACGCGTGCAACGATGCCCGCAGCCATTACCTCCTCGATGAACTCGGCTGGGCACTTCGCGAGCCCGCATCCTCCACCTGGCGTGGACTCACCGAGTACCTACCCGCCCTGAAGGCCGCAGTGACTGCGAAGCCCTCCCTCCCCTCTGACGATCGGTGACCGGACAGCAGCGGATTCCTTGCCGTTCGCGCTTGACCTTCGAGTCGACTCGAAGGTTTACCGTCGTCTCGTGAGCACTTATCGGATCTCGCAGCTGGCGGAAATCTCCGAGGTTCCGGCCACGACGTTGCGGTTCTACGAGACCGCCGGCCTGTTGTCCGCCGAGCGGACCGCATCGGGTTACCGGGTCTACGGCGACGAGGCGGTGGAACGGTTGGCGTTCATCTCCTCGGCCAAGCACCTCGGCCTGCCGCTGGAGGAGATCCGGGATCTGCTCGAGGTCTGGGAGCAGGGAGTCTGTGCCTCGGTGCGTCAGCGGATGCTTCCGCTGGTCACCGATCGGATCACCGACGCCGACAACAGAATTGCGGAACTGACGGCATTCTCGGCGTACCTGGCCGGTGTCCGCGCCGACCTGTCGGAGCCGGCACCGGACGGGGCCTGCGGGCCGGACTGCGGCTGCCTCACCGCCGCATCCGCATCCACCACCGCGGCGCCGGTATCGGCGCCGGTATCACCGACACTCGAACGCCGGCCCGAGCCGACACCGGATCGCTCCTGGCGGGACGCCCCGGTGGCCTGCACCCTCAGCGGCGACGAATACGACGAGCGGGCCCGGCAATGGCGGCATGTGCTGGCCTCGGCCACCGGCCGCGAGGAGATCGACGGCGGGATGCGTGTGCGGTTCCCGTCCGGCCCCGACCTGGTCGCCGAGGTGGCGCGCCTGGCCGCCGCCGAACAGGGCTGCTGCGCCTTCTTCGACTTCACCCTGCACCTGACTCCCGACGCGCTCGCACTGACTGTGCGCGCCCCCGAGACCGCCCACGCCCTACTGACCGAACTGTTCGGAGCGAACGCATGACCTCACCCCAGCGTCCAGGATCTGCCCGGTGGCAGGCGATGGGGATGGGCGCCGCGGTCGGCGCCTGCGCGGGGTGCTGCGCAGGACCGGTACTCACCGTCCTCGGGGGCCTCGCTGTTCTGGGCGTGGTGGGTGCGGTGTGGATCCCCGTACTGATCGTCGCCGCGCTCGTCGCCGCGCCGCCACCTCCTGCGCGGGGACGACGACGGTGGACCTTCGGAGGCCCTCGGTGGGCGGCGGCGCAGGTGCGCGCACCATTTCCGAACCACGATGACCCGCCGGGCACCCGGTGGGCGAGAATTCAGTGCGCCCACGCAGACCGGTCGGCGCGGGGCACACGATCGGGGAGTCGGATAAGTGGCGCAGCCGCAGGGCGTTGTCGAACGCATGGAACACCACCAGGTGGCGATCTACCTCGCGGCGATGGTCGCGGGCGCGGGGCTCGGCTGGGCCGTCCCGGCAGCAGGCCCGGGCCTCGAGCACGCGATCAACCCGGTACTCGGTGCCCTTCTGTACGTGACATTCCTGCAGGTCCCCGCCGCCGAACTGGTGCGGTCGCTGCGCGATGCCCGGTTCCTGTCGGCCACGATGGTCGTGAATTTCGTGGTGGTGCCACTCGTGGTGGCGGCCATGTTCACGTTCCTGCCCGCCGATCAGGCCGTGCGGGTCGGGGTGTTGCTGGTGTTGCTGTGCCCGTGTGTGGACTACGTGATCGTCTTCAGCGGCCTCGCCGGCGGCAGCAGCCGACGGCTCCTGGCCGCGACCCCCCTGTTGCTGATCACCCAGATGATCTTGTTGCCGCTGTTCCTGGTCCTCTTCATGGGTTCGGACTTGTCCGACATCGTCGAGACCGGCCCATTCGTGGAAGCGTTCGTGGTGCTGATCGTCATCCCCCTGACGCTGGCGTGGGCGACACAGTTCTGGTCCGGTCGGGCAGCGGTAGGCCGGAAGGTGTCCGCCGCGGCGACGTCGCTCATGGTGCCGTTGATGGCGGCCACCCTCCTGGTCGTGGTCGCCTCCCAGATACCGAAGCTGGACGGCAACTTCGCCGACGTGGTCGCGGTGGTGCCGTTCTACGCGGCGTTCCTCGTGGTGATGGCGTTCGCCGGATGGGCGATCGCCCGGCTGTTCCGCCTGGATGTCCCGTCGGGGCGGGCCGTGGTGTTCACCGGTGCCACCCGCAACTCCCTGGTCGTGCTGCCGCTGGCCTTGGCCCTGCCCGACCCGCTCGCGGTTGCTGCGGTCGTAGTGGTCACCCAAACGCTCGTCGAAGTCGTCGGGATGGTCATCTACGTGCGCATGGTCCCGCGCCTCGTCCGGGACGACCGCACCGCCGTGTCCGCCTGACTCGCTGTCAATTGTCCCTGGCACTCGGCCGCAACAGATCCCGGTGAGGCAACCATGACCGGCACGTTCCGAAAGCCGGTCCGTGACCGGAACTCGCTGAGCTGGCCCTTCCCGTTTGCCCGTCCAGGTGATGATTCTGCTTTCGGGGCCTCAATCGAGGCACTCCGAACGCTCGGGAGCGCGCTGCCTGCAAACTCCGCACAAACGCCCCGGAACCATAGGACACGGCCAGCTGGCGGGAGCGAAACTGTCCTCTGAAGAAATGCCACCACGTTGAGACAGGTCGCGGTGGCCATACCGTGAGACCCAAGATGAACGCGCAGATCGCAGCGTCTCGAAATCTCATCGGCAGCGAGACCCTACATCGATTCGGCGTGCGCCGCAGGCGCACCACCGGCCGCGCCCGAGGTCGACGACACCCCTGTCGGCGGAGCGTGCCGGTGCGCGCAGCGGGATCGCGGTCGCAGCTGCCCCGTGCGCACCCGCCCGGCCGCCCCCGTAGTCCCTCCGGCGTGGGGGCGGGCAGTGGTCGTGCCGGCGGCGCAGCCGGCCGACCCTCTCCCCTGCGCTGTGCCGGTGCCGCTGGGGTGTGCCGACCGGTGACGGCCCGGCGGCAGGTCTCGTTCACCCGGGCGGGGCGGCCTCAGCCGACGGAGGCCGGACTGCACGACCGGGCACCCTCTGAGGACATGTGCAGCGGGGCTGGGGATCCCGGGATCCGGTGGGGGCGCGCACGACCGGGAGGCCTCCGCCCTCCCGCGTTATAGCGCTACAACGCCCGAATCGGTGCCGAGGCGGCAGCGGTCCGCCGGCCGCTACCTCGAAAGGACAGGCCGGAGCCACGTTCCGGCGCACCGCCGACTGGGCAGCGTGCGGCGGCGGCCCGACCCGGCCCGGAGATCTTTGTCCAACGACCGGGGCGTGGTGCACGTGCGGGCTGCGCCGTGCAGCGAGTGGCAGTACTCGCGGCGTTCTCCGAGCGGCGCGGACCCGGTCCCTTCGGTGGGGCGGCACACGCCCGGTTCCGCTGCGGACGGCGGTGCGCGTACCGACGTCGTCTACGGCCCCGCTGGGCGTCGGCGGAGGGCCGCCCCAAGGGGGGCCCCGATCCGGCCGGGGGTTACAGGTCGAACAGGGAGAACTGAGCGGCCTGGGCCTGGGTTTCGGTGTCGCGGCGGTGTCGGTCGGCCATGGCGCGGGCGAGGTCTTCGGTGCAGCCGAGTTCGGTGGCGACCTCGCTCCAGTCGCGGCCGTCGTGGCGCAGCTGCCACGCCCACTGGTGCAGCTGTTCGTCCATCTCCATGCCGGGCGCCCCCTCGATGACCCGGGGGCGCTCTCGCCCCTCAACTCGCGAGCTGCCGCGACCGTAACCGGGGCGGCACAGGTTCTCGGGTAGGCGCGCCGAGAAGGCTCCGGGCCAGGTGGGAGGAGCCGTGCGTGGCCGTGCCGACAGAACCACCAGGGCGCAGCGGGCCTCGGCGGAAGCCGGTCCGGACCGGGTAGGTCGCCGACCACCGGCGGATACGGGGGCAGGAGGGGCCGCGGTGATCGGCGACGGGATCGGCGACAATGCCGTGGGCCGGATACCGGAGGAAGAAGGTGTGATGCCAACCGTGGAGATCTTCGTCGACGAGGCGAAGACGAAGGACTATCTGATCTGCGCGGTGGTGGTGCCTTCCGAGGATTTGGCTGCGGCGCGCAAGACGATGCGGGCGCTCGAGGCCGCACAACCGCCGGCCGGCTGCACCGCCGCGACGAGCGCCCGGAGAACCGGCGGCGGATCGTGGCCGCCTTCGCCCGCACACCCCCGATCCGGCAGGCTCACCTGTTCACCGCGCCGATCGCCGGCCGCCCGCACCGTCAGGTCCCAGGCCGGCCGCTGGCCGCGTTGGCGGTGCACAGCGCCGAGCTCGGGGCGCGCCGCATCCTGGTCGAATCGTGTGCCCAGGACAGGCAGGATCTCGTGGCGCTCACCGGTGCCCTCGCCCACATCGGGGCGCCCCCGACGGTGCGGGCGATGGTGGACCGTCCGCACGCGCACGAGTTGCTGTGGGCCGCGGACCTGATCGCCTACGCCTACACCGCCGGCGGGCAGCTGCGGCGCGCGATCGACTCGCTGGTCACCGCGGCTCGGGTGCCGTAGACAAGCGCAAAGGCCGGGCGACCACGCACAACGTGCGGGCTCCCGGCCTCACTTTCCTGACTCTTCGCCAGGACACCCTCAACGATAGCGGGCTACTCCCCTCGCCGTCGAGCACCATGCCTTCGGCACGAACCCCAAGAACCAGACCAGACCGGACCGGACCGTCACCGTGACACCGGCCGCCACCGCCACATGACGCGGACCCCGCGGGATACTCGACCGGCCGGGCACCACCGTCCCGCCCACCGCCTTCACCGGGGTCACCACCTCCCCGGGGAGGCCGGTGCCCCGGCGGCGGGGGGTGAAGCGCCGGGGCACGCGGGCCCGCACGTTGGAGGGGACCGTGCGCGACCTGGCGACAATACACAGAACCCACGCCCCACGGAACCAACGCCGCCTCACACGCCGGGGCGGGATGTCGGACCGGCGTCGTACGCTGCCCGGTGAGCGCCCCGGCACCCAACGCCCCGGGGCGTTCGCTTGTGTCAGGACCACCGCACTCCCGGCCGCGGCGGGCCGACATGGGGCGGTGAGCCGATGGTGACCTCGCAGGTGCGGCACGTCCAGGTGCGGTGACCGCCGGCGCCGGGGGTGCAGTCGCACGGAATCCATCCCACCAGAACGGTGTTCCGTGTGAGCCGGTGCCCCGCCGGGCATCTCGCCGGTGCGCGCTCATGCAGGGCCACATCCATGATGGTCGCACCACTTTGCCGCCAATGGGAACAAGTGTTCGAACAGCTCTGCTAGAGTGGGACTCGACGCCAGGACGGCGGGGGAAGCGCCGTCCTGGCGTCACTGTTTTCTCCGCCCTCCACTCCGCGCGCCTCGCCGGGCCACGGTTCGTTCGATGCTCCGGGCACCCACCCGCACGGCCTGGTGTGAAGCCCCGGGCGCCTGGTCACACCGACACCAGTTGCTCCTCGCGTGCGGTGACCGCGTCGAGCGGAAGCGGCACCACCGGCGGAATCTCGAAGCCTTCGGCGTACGCGGCGTTCTTGAAGCGCTGCCAGCGCCGGCACACCGTGGACGGGGACGGGGTGTCCTCCAGCTCGACGGCCACCTGCGCATAGGTCAGCTGCGGGCGGTCCAGCAGGATCGCCGCGACCTCCTTCTCCTCACTGCGCAGCGTGCACCCGGCCAGGAACTCGCGCAGGCCGTCGACCGTCTGCGGATAGCCGCCGGACGTCGGCGCGAGAGTCTGCTCGGGCGGTGCCTCGACAGGAGCCGGGGCCTGCACGACGGCCTCCCCCGGTGCCTCCTCGCCGTGGCGCCCGGTGCCTTGCGGCTCCCCAGTTGCAGGCTCGGCGGCAACAATGGAGGCCTCGGGGCGCACGCGTGCACCGGGGTACTGCACGTCGGGCCCGACGGGTGCATCCCCAGGGTGGTCGTGCACCTCGGATGCATGGTGTGCGCTCGCGTCTTGATCCTGGTGGGTCGTCAGGCGCGCGTGGTGCACCGCCTCGTGGTAGCGGCCGCGTTCGACGGCCAGCGCCCGCACGATCGTGGTGAACAGATGCAACAGCGCCAGGAACAGCAGCGGCACGATCATCGCAATGCAGGCGGCGATGGCAGCCGGTTGCGGCTGGTACCCGACATCGACACCGGCCGCGGCCTGCGCGTGCCGCTGCCCGGCCAGCCGGAAGGCGTGGTAGCCGTTGCCGGCCACGCTGAGCAGGACCGTGCCCGTGGCCAGGGCCTTGCAGTACCGGCGGGCACCGCGGAACTCGTCGTCGGTCCCCAGTGCAACGAGAGCCAGGGCGGCGGCGGCCTGTGCAACATCGAGTGCCACCGGCGCCATCCAGGCCAGTTCCGGGCGCACACCGATTTCCAGGGTGAGCTGACGCAACGCATCGAACGACAGGGTGAACGCCAGCGCTGCAAGCACGAGCGTCATCGCTGCAACAGCACCGAGGGCCGTGGTCTTCGAGTGCAATCGTCGGCGTGCACTCTGCACGAGATCGTCCTTCATGGCGAAGTTGTTCTTCCTTTAAGAGTGCCGTTGCGGTTGGGTCTTGTGGGCAGCGCAAACCAGCTTGACCACAGTGCACTTAAGCATGCGAGCAACGCAGTGCATGCAAGGCATGCTTTGCGTGCATGCAGTGGTCACAGTCCGTGCTTGTCTAGGTATTCCTCAAGGGCCTTGTCGGTAAGCGACGCCTCACTGATCGTCCGATCCCCGGTTTCGTAGCGGAGCTTGTCCACTCCCCTGCGAAGCCGCGCTTTGAGGCTGGGCCGGATCCGCGTGTTGTGAGTCATGGTGAGACCTTCTGGCCCCTGCTCCCCCACGGTGACGGTCGACGCCGGCACCGCGGGAGATGGAATGGGTGCAATCTCCGACCGGAGCGGCCGCTCCGGGAGGTCTTCGGCGGGGTGAGTCTTGCGGATCGCTGGTTGCCGTTGAGCCGTCACTGTGTGCCTCCGGAAAGAATCGCGAGTTCGGTAAGGAGATCGCTGTATGCGGTCTGGAGGGAAAGAGCGCGTCCGCCACGGAACTGATGGATGGGCTGACGGAGGCTGTGGGCGTCCTGGCGGGCCGCCAACTCCGGGATGATCGTGCGAGCGACGAGATCGCCGTAGCTGTCCCGAAGTTCCTGCTCGCGAAAGATATGTTCCCCAGTGTTGCGGCGCCGACTGAGGACTACCTTGTCGAAAGCCAGCTTCGGGTTTGCGCGTTTGCGGACGGTGCGAATGGTTTCGTCGAGTTTCTCAACGCCTTGCACGCTGTCGATTGTCGGCTCGGTGACGGCCACTACCCCGTCCGCGGCGATGAGGACCGCGAACAGCACTTTGCCGAGACTGGGTGCGCAGTCGAACAGAACGATGTCGTAGGGGCTTAGGTCCAGACCCTCGAAGGCGATGTCCAGGCGGAACACGAGATCGTTCGATCCGTCCGATTCGATCTTGCCCAGTTCTTCGTCTGCCGGGATGAGGTCGACGCCTTCCCACTCTGTGGCAACAACGGCGTCCGCGGCACTTCCTTCGGCCGTGCGGTTCATCAGGTGATAAGTGGTAAGCATGCCTGCATCGACGGTGACGCCAAGGCCGTTGGTTGCGTTGCCCTGCGAGTCGGCGTCGATGACCAAGACTTTGCCACCTTTGGCGGACACCGCACTTGCGAGCCCGAGGGCCGTTGCGGTCTTCCCTACGCCGCCTTTCTGGTTGGCGACAGCGATTTTGCGCGGTTGCATTGCAAGCCTTTCGGTCAGTGCAAGAAGTGCGTGTCATGCACGTCGTGCGGTGCAGACGTGCCTTGCACAGTTTGCACGTGCAACACGGCATGCGCCTCGTGCACACGCCGCACGTTATGCAAACTTCGCGTCACACGCAATGCGTGCACTGCATGCACGCCTTGCTCTGCGTGCTACGCGAGCACAGCACGCATCGCACGACCGCAGTGCTCGGCCTGCACTGCCTGGAGGCGTTCCTCGCATAGAACTGCAACCGTCGCATGCAACGCATCGTTTGCCTGCAAGGCGCGGCTTGCAGGCATCACTTGCAACGGGTGCACCCTATGCGGGGCATGCGTTGCGTGCATGCCCCGCATGCTTTCAGCTCTGTGCACGCGACCCTATGCACGCAAGTCCACGAAGGGAGCGCGATCCGGCGGGGCCACCGAAGGGGCAGGCAGTGGCGTGTCATGCACGTCGTGCGGTGCAGACGTGCCTTGCACAGTTTGCACGTGCAACACGGCATGCGCCTCGTGCACACGCCGCACGTTATGCAAACTTCGCGTCACACGCAATGCGTGCACTGCATGCACGCCTTGCTCTGCGTGCTACGCGAGCACAGCACGCATCGCACGACCGCAGTGCTCGGCCTGCACTGCCTGGAGGCGTTCCTCGCATAGAACTGCAACCGTCGCATGCAACGCATCGTTTGCCTGCAAGGCGCGGCTTGCAGGCATCACTTGCAACGGGTGCACCCTATGCGGGGCATGCGTTGCGTGCATGCCCCGCATGCTTTCAGCTCTGTGCACGCGACCCTATGCACGCAAGTCCACGAAGGGAGCGCGATCCGGCGGGGCCACCGAAGGGGCAGAGCCACCTTGCAGCCGTCACGCCGCGGTGTAGCCGGGAGATAGGCCAGGAATGCATGAACGCCGCCCCTGGCGGGGCGGTCTCAGCCGTCGCCTCCAGCACCGCGGTCGGGTGCGCTCATGTCCCCGTGCCGGGTATGCCGTCGGCGAGCGCGTAGCGCAGGTACACGGTGCCCGTCGGGCCGGCTACCGGCGGTGCGAGGAGAGTGAGATTGGTGGGCACCGCGCCGGCGTCGAACACCTTCTTCCCGACGCCGAGCACGATCGGGTGCACCCACAGATCGAGCCGGTCGAAGAGTTTCTCGCGCAGCAGGGTCTGGACCAGGTCCAGGCTCCCGACGACCTTGATGTGCTCGTGCCGGTCCCGGATCTCGCGCACCGCACCGGCCAGATCGGGGCCGAGCTGTGTGGATCCGGACCAGGAGAGGTCGGGCCGTCCGCGGGAGGCCACGTACTTCGGGACGCTGTTGAAGAGCGTGGCGATGTCGTGGTCCGCGCCGCCGTGCTGGTGCGGCCAGTAGACGGCGAAGATGTCGTAGGTCCGGCGGCCGAGCAGCAGGGCGTCGGTGCCGTCGTAGACGGCCCCGATCTGCGCGCCAGTGACCTCGTCGAGTAGGGGTGCCTGCCAGCCGCCGAACGGGAAGTCCACTGCGTCTTCGTCGGGGGCCGCCGGGCGCTTGCCCGACGAGGTCGAGGGGTGGCGAGCAGTTTGATCTGGATTCGATGTGGAGCAGGCTTACGGCTCGGATCCCCACGAAGTGGGTTGCTTCGGTTGCAGAGATAGATCTGCGGGCGGGGGCAGACTCATCGCTGCAACGACCTCTTGCTTCGTGGACCTCTTGCTTCGTGCGTGTCACCGCCTTGCGCGGTGCATCATTTACCCCTCCCACGGTCGGGTCCTTGCGCTGTTCACGCCCCAGGCCGGGACGGCGCATCGGCACGTAGTCGTAATTGCCCGGCGACCACTGTCACCGCAAGTCACCGGCGCGATCTGCGGCTTGGCAATCCGTGACTGGGCCTGCGATCGTTCTAGTCCTGGAATCGGGAGTCTCCGCTGCGCTCATCCTCGCTCAGATCGCCGAAGTGGACGCATACCGATATCACGAAGTAGATGACTGAGGGTGTTCAAGCCGCCTCATTGCATTGACCTGACTCCGTCGGGGGAGTCCCGACCAGGGAGAATAAGCGAGTGACCACGGCTCGCGCCGCGCGATAGTCGGCGCGGCCGGTGTCGGTCACCGGGAATCGGCCGTATCGCAGCCGAGCGGGAGCGTCGATCGGCAGGGCGATGGTCAGTGAGACCGTGCGGGGTACGCCGGTCTTCTTGCCGCGGCGGCAGCGCCATTCCTGCTCTTCGAGCCACCACCGGTGCAGCTCCCGATCGAAAAGATGACGTCGGACCCGCTGCGCTCCGACACCGGCGGCCCCGACACGATCAGCCGCGTCATCGAGTTTCTCTCGGAGAGCGGGGATATCGGCTCGCACATCGGTAGGCACACCCAATCGGGCGAGGGTGGACAGGGTCCGCATCACGGTGGCGAGGCTGTAGCCGGTCAGGGCAGCCACCTCGACGGGATTTCTGCCCGCTCCGGAAATAAGGGGTTTCCCCGAAATCGCGGCCCAGTGGATACGAGCGGCTGCCCCACCCAGCCCGGACCGATGCGCCCAGAGATCGTGCGTGTGGTGCGCCAGCAGGGCAAAGGAATGCCCCGGAGCGGGGGCGGGTTCCCCTTGTGTTGCAGCAGGTAGCGCGGCGGCCGGGGCGGGGAGTTCGAGTTGCCAGGTGGCGGCGCGGGTTCCGCTGCCGGTGCGGACACACCGCACCCAGGATTCGTGGGCCAGCACCCGCAACCGCCGGGAGACGGTGGAGGCGTCGACGGCGGCGGCCTGGGCGAGTCGGCGGCAGTCGATGTCGACGGTGCGGGTGCGGGCGGTGCGGGCGAGCGCGAGGAGGGCGTAGAGGATGCGTTCGTCGCTGGCGCCGCCGGGGCGGGCCCAGTGCGCCGGGTCGGCTCCGATGGCGGCCTCGATGCGGTCGAGTTCGTCGTCGATCGGTGCCCGCGTGGTCGGGGGAGCGGGGGCGAAGCCGGCGGCGGTGTCCAGGGCGCGGCGCCATTGCCGGTCGGTGTCGTCGCGGCCGCGGGCGCGGTCCTCGCGCAGCCGGACCAGTCCCGGTGCGGTGGCCGCGGCCGCCCGGGCGTCGGCGAGGGTGTGGCCGGCGCGGGCCATGCCCAGGAAGATGCTGTGCACGATCGCCGAACGGTCCGCTCCGGGTGCCGGAACCGCGGCCAGCAGGGCCCGGGTGGTGTCGGTGAGCGGACGGCGCGGCCGGTCCAGGCGGGGATTGGACGTCGGATCGACGATGCACACCGCCGCGGGGGCGCGGCGGGGGGCCGGGGCGGGGGAGTGGGGGTGCCGGGCGAGCAACCAGTCTACCACCTCCGGGGCGGTTTCGGTGTCGAGACGGACGAGGGCGGAATCGAGGGCGGCGCCGTGCAGGTGGGGCCGGGACTGCCCGCCGCGGCGGTGCGGGGCCCCGGGGGGGCGGACGGCGCCGGTGGCGGGGTTCGTCAACGGGGCGGTGTCGAGGCTGGGGTAGTGCTGGCGCAGGGCGTGGGCGAGGCGACGCACCTCGTCGGCGCCGGCGCCCGGCGCGGCGAGGCGCAGCCAGAGGTGCTGCCCGCCGGTGGGCCCGGACCGGGCGCGCAGGTGCGGAACCCCCAGCTCCGCCAGCTGCGCGGCCAACCGGTCGGCATCGGCGCGGGCGACCTCGGGGCCGTGGCGTCCGCTGTCGAGGTCGAACGCCAGCAGGCGGTAGCGATGGTCCGCGCCGGCCAGGTAGATCGCCCACGGAAATCCGGGCGCCTGGCCGGGCACGGCCATCGTGGTGGCGTACGTGTGGGTGCGATCCGGGTCGATCCGCACCCGGGCACGCGGCGACCAGCGGCGTGTGCACACGTCGAAAAGGTGACGATTCGGTGCGGTGTCACCGGTGAAAGTGGCGACACGCGCAGCGATCGTTGGCTCTGATTCAGGGCGCGATGTACCCTGAGACCTGTCCGGCAAGACAGTCCCTTCGGGGAAGCAGTACGAGAGCTGAGTTTGGCCGCTTAGCTCTCACCAACTTTGAGGACCCTCAGCCCCGCACGGCTGGGGGTTTTCTCATGTGGTCTGCGTGTTGCTTATGAAGTTGCTGAAGCCACTTGTGAACTACGCAGACATACGAACCTCCTCCTCGCGGTGGCGCTGAAGCTCGCGGACGAGTAGATGGTGGCCGGTGGTCACTGCAAGCAGGTCCGCGACGTACTGGCTGATCGATTCGACTCCAGCAGCTCGGCGGCCCTCCTCGAGGGCTTCGTAGACTTCGTCCGGGACGCGGGTGACCACGCGGGTACGGGCACCCTTGCTAGCCATTCCCACTGCAGTTCTCCCTCCACCGTTCAACCTGTGCCAACATGGCCGGTCGGCCCGAGCCGAGGCGATGCCCTGACCATCTTGTGACAGGTGAGGCGTAAAGCATGTCCGACACGCCCACGCCTCGACCGCCAACTCGGATTCTTTCATACTATTCGCCTCTTCTTTGCCTTTGTTTAGTGATACCTGGCGAGAGTATGGCCTGGGTTATGCTCCGGAGGTTCCGCCATCTGGCAGGGGAGGCCTGAAGGGGAGGTAGCGAGTGCTGAGACGTGGGGGCGATCGACGCGAACGGATCGCGCAGATCCTCGATCGGGTGCCGCTTGAGCCGCCGTGGACGGTCGCGGAGTTCCTCAGCTGGCTGGAAGAGGACACCGGGAAGGCGGTGGAGTTGGAGCCGTGGCCAGGGCTGTCGACGGATCTGCAGACCCGATGCGGGCTGCTCTTCGGTGGCCCGACACGTTACGTCATCCGGTATGACCCGGCTCGCTCGGTTCGTCATCAGCGTCAGCAGATCTTTCACGAGGTCGGCCATGTGCTCGGTCAGCACCCGGGAGAGCCGTTCCGCCCGACGGAAAGTGCCCTGACCGAAGGGCTGAGCTTGGAGGGAATCGAGTACATGATGCGGCGTTCGACCTTCGACTCTCCGACCGAGGCGGAAGCCGAATTGCTCGGCACGCACCTGGCGGTGCTCAGTCGCGGCCCGATCGACCTGGACAGTCACGGTGATCTGCATCGGATCGCCGGCGTCTTCGCCCCGCTGCGATGAGCGCTCTGCTGCATCAGGAGGCGACCTCCGCGCTGCCGGAGTGGGCAAGCATCCCCATGATGGGCTTCCTCGCCCTGGTCATCGTGGCCCGGGCTCTGTTCGTCTCCGAACGTCAGCTCGACCAGCAGATCACCTGGTTGCTGGTGTGGTGGCTGGGTGCCTCGCTGCTCCGAGACGGTGCGGTGCAGACCATCCTGCTGGGGGTCACACCCCTGACCTTGTCGGATATTCGCCTACTCACCCACGGTTTCGCCATGCTCGGGGCGGCCGCGATCTTCCTCATCGTCCTGGCCTACCGCAAGGTGCGGAAGATTCCGCGGCGCACGATCGTCGGGTGCTACGCGCTGATCGTGGGGTGGATGCTGGTGATGGCCTGGCTCAGTGCGCCGGCGCGCTCGACGGGTGTGGCCATCGAGGAGCTGCGCTCGGTGCGGACCGTGACGTACATGGCGATCTACGCGGCCCAGATGCCGCTTGCGGTGGCGGCGGTGGCGTACGCGTGCCTACGCATCCTCCGCGACGGTGAGCAGAACCGGTCCACTCGGCTGTGGGCAGGACTGATCCTGTGCACCGGCGGCGTGTCGGCCTTCGATCATCTGACGCGATTCGCCAACGCCGTGTTGATGTCCGCGGAGGTGACCAACGGGTTCACCGACTGGCGCAGCCACTCCAACGATGTGCTCTTCTTGCCGACCGCGTGCGTGCTGGCGGCCGTCGTCGCCGCTCCGGTGTGCGCGGCGGTACGGGCGAAACTGCGCAACGATCCGTCGTCGGTGGCCGTGCTGACGTTGACGCCCATGTGGCAGGACCTGTCGACCGCGTTACCGGCCATGTCGATCGAATCGACGGGGCTGCTGCCGAACAGTGTCGATCGCGAGCACCGGATGCGGATCGAGTGCGAGGACGCGGTGTTCACCCTTCTGCCGTACATGACCGAGCAGGAGCGGCGGGACGAGGCCACCCCGACACAGCGGTGCGCCGCGATCGTCAACGCGCTCGAGCGGCGCAGAGCCGGGGCAGCGGAATCCCGCGTGGCCACGCCACGGTGGCTTGCCGACGAAGACGAGCTGCTGCGCATCGCGCAAGCATGGACCAAGCGCCCGGCCGAAGCCGTGAGCGTGTGACAAGGGGAAGGAACGGCTAGTGCCGAACACGACGATTCCGCATCCGCCGCGGCGGGTGCCGTTCATCGGCGATGTCCTGGGAATGTCCAAGGAGAAACCGAACCAGACCACGTTGCAGCGGTTCGAGGAGCTCGGGCCCATCTACCGGCGCTCCATTCTCGGGACAGACCTGACCTTCGTCGGCTCCGCGGAGCTCGCCGCGCAGGTCTTCGACGACACCGTGTGGGAGAAGTACGTCGGCCGGCCTCTCGAACGGCTGCGACCGCTGGTGGCGGACGGGCTCTTCACCGCCTACAACTGGGAATCGAGCTGGGCCCGAGCACACGAGGTCCTCATGCCCGGCTTCACCAAGGAGGCGATGGTCTCCTACCACGACGTGATGGTCGAGGTCGTCGACGAGCTGGGCAAGGACCTCGCCGGCACGGACGCACACGTGCCGGTCGTGGACGAGATGGGCAAGCTCACCCTCGAGGTGATCGGTCGCTGCGGCTTCGGCTACTCGTTCGATTCGTTCGGCGGCAGCGAGCATCCCTTCGTGGCCGCGATGAGCCGAGCACTGACCTTCGCGCAGAACAGTGCGATCCCGGTGCCCTTCGTCGGTACGTTCCTGCACCGCAAGGCCGAGAAACAGAACGAGCTCGACCATGCCTTGCTGGTCGAGACCGTGGACGAGGTGATTGCGGCCCGGCAGCGGTCGGGCGAGCGCCGGCGTGATCTGCTGGACCGGATGCTGCATCCGGACGACGGTGCCGCGCTCGATCCGGAGAACATCCGCAACCAGGTACTGACCTTCCTCGTGGCCGGCCACGAGACCTCCGTCAACGCACTGAGCTTCGCGCTGCACTTCATCGCCCAAGATCCGGCGGTGGCCTCCCGGATGCGTGAGGAGGCTCGCGGGGTCCTCGGCGACGGCTCCGTCCGGTACGGGGACGTGCCGCGGTTGCGCTACACGCGCCAGGTGATCAACGAAGCACTGCGGCTGTGGCCCACGGCTCCGGGGTTCTTCCGCTCCGCCAAAAAGGACACCCAGGTGGGCGGCTACGAGTTCGCGGCCGGGGAATGGGTGTTCGTGCTGCTGCTGGCGGTCCAACGCGATCCGGCCTGGGGTTCCGACGCCGACCGGTTCAACCCGGATCGCTTCGCACCCGAGCACAACCGTGGTCGGGCACCGGAGCTGTTCAAGCCGTTCGGCACCGGCATCCGCTCGTGCATCGGCCGGCAGTTCGCCTTACACGAGATGACCCTCGCCCTGGCGACCCTAGTGCTGCGGTTCGACATCACCCCCGAACCCGGCTATTCGCTCGAGGTGGAAGAGACCCTGACGTTGCGCCCGAAGGGCCTTCGTCTGCGCTTCACGCCTGTCTGAGTCCGCCCGTCTGCGGCGTCATCCGCTCGATTTCCGCGATGAGCCGCTCGAGGTCCTCGCGCGTCAGGCTGGTGGCCCGCGCGGCGAAGTGGTGCAGCCCGCGGTCCCGGATGGTGATCCACAGCCGCAACCGTTGATCGATGTCGATGTCCCGGCCACCGCTCAGGCGCAGGTAGTCGCGGTCGACCTTGAATGCGTCGCACAGCGCGTCGGTGATGGTGACCGGCAACGAGGTCCGCTCTCCGGTGCGGACCTCGTCGAGCAGTTCCACCGGGACCGGCTCGCCGACGCGCTGTCCGACGATGGTGGCCACCGCCTGCAACGTCAGCTCGGGTTCGTTGCGGTGGTGGTAGAACGCGAGAAGCCGCTCGAGCTTCTGCCCGAGGGACGGGGCCAGGTAGTTCACGGACGGTCCTCCTTCTGAGCTTTGCTCCACTGGGTGACGAACGCGTGCTCCGTCGCTTCGTCGATGTCCCCGGCCCGACCCGTCAGCCACCGCAGGTACAGCAGCTCGTGAGCGTCTTCGACAGACGGGGGCTCGGGAGTGCGATTGAGGTAGTCCCCGATCAGCATCTCCACCACCGGATCACCTCGCACCGGGGAGTCCGGTGCCGACTTGCGTTCGAGCTGGGCGATCAACCATGCCCGCAGGATGCGATCGACCAGCACGTCGAAGTCGGTGTTGATCCGCCCCAGTTCGGCGACCAGTTCCCGGTCCTCGATCGTCCCCGCCAACCGCTCGTACCGCTTCGCGATGTCGGACAACTCGTTGACCACGGTCAGGGAGAGGGTCACCGAGTCCGCAGCGGCGTTGACCGTACCGGGAGTCGAGCGCCGTACGGACGGGACCTCCTCCAAGGCAGTGGGTTCCCCGCCGGCGAAGGCCCTCGCCGCCGATCCCTCGGTCCACTGCAGACCGGTGTCGAGACGTCGCAGCGTACGGGCACTCGGGGAAGCGATGGCGCCTTTTTCTATCTTGCCCGTAGTCACGTCGGACGGCCCGCCGGCTTGTTGCAGCTGGTCGAGAGTCAAGCCAAGCAGGCGCCTCCGCTCGGCAACTATTCGCGCAAAACGCGCCCGCTCGTTTGTCATCGCATCGACCTTACCGGCCAATGTCCGAATCAGACGCCTTCGGTACCTCGAAGGAGCTGGGGCTTTGCGACGCTCCACGTCAACCTGCACCGCCATCACCTTCGCTAAAGTTGGATCATTATTTGCTTTTCTTTCGAACTCCTCAAGTATATGCTTTGCTTCTGTTTTGCGAAGGGGGATTTTGTGCCGGTCCCGAACCAGGGCGGCCGTCTCGGAGGACCGGGGCCTAGGAAGGGCTGTGCGACTCACAGCAGTGCAGCGCCCTGTGGCGTACCGGTTCTGGGGTGCAGGGCTTCCGCACAAGCTCTGCACCCGAGAGCCGGAACGGCGGGGTGATCACTGCGGGTCTCGAGGATCGACTGCTCGAGGGATGGAGAGAGATGAAGGGTTGGGGGACGCGGACTGTGGCCACCGTCGTCACCACGGCTGCGGTTCTGGCTGGTGTGGGTGGTCTGGTCCCGGTGCACGCGCAGACGAATTGGCTCGACGGGCTGATCGACGGGTGCCCGGATCTGTACGTCCTGGGGATGCAGGGCACGACGGAGTCCTCACCGGATGCGCCGGTGAAGGTCGATACCGGGATGCTGTCGAACATCATGGGACCGATGCTCGATCAGGCCCGTGAGCTGGGCGCGAGCGTCGATCGAGCCTATGTGCCGTATCCGGGTTCGTTCGGTGGCCTGACCCCCGGGGGCTCTGACTCGTACATCGAGTCCGTCACCGCGGGGGAGGAGAACCTGTCCCTGGCTGCGGAAAAGGTGCTCGAGCAGTGTCCGTCGACCAAGCTCGCCGTGGTCGGCTACTCCCAGGGCGCTCACGCGGCCTCGAACTTCCTGCGGTCGGTCGGCAAGGGCACCGGAGCGGTGTCGGCCGGCTCGGTCGCGGCCGGTGCGCTGTTCGGCGCGCCGACCCGCAGCGCCGGATCGGGGTTGTTCCCCGGCACCTCGCAGAGCTCCCCGTCGCCGGTTCCCGGCACCACGGGCGAGACGGTGAAGGCGCTGTCGTCGGTGGCGTTCACCGCCCCGGAAGGCGGCGGCATCGGCCCCGTCGCCGATCTGACCAGCAGTTACGGCAGCTTGTCGGGTCGGGTGTCGTCCTGGTGCCAGACCGGTGATCTGGCGTGCGACGCCCCGGCGAACGCGCCGATCGTGCGGGCGGTGGTCAACGTCGCCGGGCAGGTCGAGGTCGGCGGTGATCCGTTCGTCGCCGTCGCCACGGTCGGCCGGGCACTGGCCTCGACGGCGTTCACCACCGCCGTCGATGTGGTCAACGAGGACATTGCGGCTCCGAAGAACGCCCTCGAGGCGGTGTCGATCCAGCCGAAGAAGACCATCTCGCAGCGGCTGGCCGAAGCCTCCGATCCACGGGCCACACCCCCGACCGGGCAGGAGGTGACCGCGGCGTTGCTGAAGGTCGGTCTGATCGGCCTCAACGCCGCAGTCACGGTCGCCAAGAAGGTGCTCACCCCGGAGACGATCGCCGCGGTCGCGGCGGTCGGGCTGGCCAACCCCGCCGCAGCGTTCGGGGTGCTCGCCGCCAAGACGGTCGGTGTGCTGCCCGAGCTGGTTCCGCCGGCGACCTCGCAGCGGCTCGTGCGCCAGGCGTTCCAGGTCGTGGCTAACGAGATCGAGGCCAACCGGGACGCGTTCGATCTGGTGGCGATGACGACGGTGCGCAACGTCGCCGCCGAGCACGGCTCCTACGGGTCGGTTCCGGCCACCGCCAGTGGGCAGGCCCCGACCCGATTCGTCGCGTCCTGGCTCGCTGCGGTCGCAGCCGACCTCGACGCCGCCACCTCCTCGGCCTCCACGTCGGCGGCTCCCACCTCCTCGGCCTCCACGTCGGCGGCTCCCACCACCTCGGCCACCACTACGGCGCGGCCGACGACCACCTCCGAGACCGTCTCGACCACGCCGTCGCAGACGGTCGCCTCCACCACCTCGGCACCGACCGCGACCACGACGCAGGTGGTCGATCGGGAACCGACGGTGCTCGAGCAGGGCGGCGTCTCGGCCGCCGCACTCAACTGATTTCGCGCCCCGACATACGAGAGAGAGAGAGAAGCGATCATGAGCACACATCGCAGGGCTTCGCGGATCGCCAAGGCGAGCGTCGTGCCCGCCACGGCCGCAGCGATCGTGGCAGCAGGGTCGGGGCTGGCCTCGGCCGCGCCGGTCGAGCTGCCCTCGCAGGGCGGGGTGACCACCCCGGCCCCGTCCACCCAGGGCGGCACCACCAGCGCCCCGAAGCCGGCCCCGGCTCCTCCGGCCAAGCAGATCTACTGGACCCCGCCTCCCGCGCAGCAGCGTCAGTACGCGCCGCTGCCGGACTACAACTACGACACGAACCGCTACGAGCGGCAAAGCGCCCCGCCGCCGATCGACCCGATGACGCTGCGGGCGCCGCAGCCGGTCACCCCGGCCCCGATCTACCTCGCTCCGCCCGAGAAGATCATGATCGGCGATATCCACGTCACCCAGCCGAACTGGGTCACCGACGACGACCGCGAACGCACCAACAACACCGCCGGTCTGATCCGCTCCGAGGTCGCCACGTTCTACAAGTCGGTCGGTGTCGATGCCAGCCGCGCCGATCGGGTCGCTGCTGCGCAGATCGGTGCGACGGTGGCCGGTGCCGCGGCCGGCGCTGCGGCCGGGGCGGTTCCCGGCGCGCTGATCGGCGGCACCCTCGGCGGTCTCGCCGGGGCGGCGGCCGGGGGTGTCGTGCCGCTGCCGATCCCGGTGCTGCCCGCGGTGACCACCGGTGTGGCCGGGACCGCGGCAGGCGCAGCCATCGGCGCTGCGGTCGGCGCGGTCCCCGGCGCGGTGCTCGGTGGCGCGGCCGGCCTGGCGGCCGGAACCGCCTTCGGTGCCGGGGACGACGAAGGCCAGCCCATCGAGGTGCAGCTGCCGGATGTGCACCAGGACGCGCTCACCGAGCAGGCCGACGCCACGGTCGAGCAGTGGCAGTCCTCCGGCCCGGTCGGGCAGGCCGCGGCCGACGCCGTGCGCAGCGTCGTGACCACCGCCCCGCAGGTCGATTCGCAGGCCCGCGAGTGGGTCAAGGTCCAGCCCGGTGGCGACGGCATCGTCGCGGGAGCGGACACCGTGCTGACCACGTTCTTCGACGGTTCGCTCGGCACTGCCGCCGAGATGATCTCGACCGCGGCCGCGGACGGCATCAACCCGGCCTGACCTGCCCGACCATCTCGCCGGTGGGGGCGGGTAGCCCCGCCCCCACCACCCGACGACGGAGGACACATTGTCGACCGGCAATCGAGGACAACTCTTCCCGGACGTGACCGAGCGGTACGGGCCGGAGCCGACTGCGAGCGACGAACGAGAGACCGGATCGGTGCACTTCCCGATCCCGGACGAAACCCTCGACGCCGCGGGGGTGCCGGCATCGGACCTCCACCCGGTCGATGCGGCCTCCGTCCCCGAACAGCCTGCTACCGACGACGAGTCGGTCATCCAGACCGACCTCGAACCGATCGTCGCTGCCGAACCCGCAGCCGAGACCACCGTCGATACCGACCCGGCCCCGGTCCATCCTGCCGATCACCCAGCCCACGGCCCTGCCGGACACGGCGATGCGGCGACCGAGGTCGATCCCTATGCAGGCGCCCCGGAGTGGGTCCGCGCCCACATCCCCCGTGGCCCGCTGATGATCCCCGAACGCACCCGTGGGGGATTGAAGTCCGCGATCAGCCGTGCCCGCCCGACCCCTGCCGCAGCTCCGGCTGCGACTGCGGTGGAGGTCGTCGAGGAGAGGACCGCCCAGCCGGTCACCGACAGCGCCTCTGCGGCCGCGACGGCCCGCCCCGATCGATCCCGCACCTGGATGCTCGTCGGCGGCGGTGTCGCGGTGCTGGCGGTGGTCTCCGCGGCGGTGGTCACCGCGACGGTCGGCACCACCGACGAACCGCAGGTGCCGCCGCTGCCCTCGCCGACGGCGGTGTCCTCGTCCACCACCTCGACGTCGACGGTCGCGGCCCCGGCGTGGTGCGCCCCGGTCACCGAGCCCGGCCGGGTCGTCGGCAACGGTCCCGGTGGCCGCGATTCCGGCCCTGCGGTGATCCAGGCGTTCGAGTACGCCTACTACGTCGAGCGGGACGGTCAGGCGGTCGCGGACCTGATGGTCCTGCCGGGCACCGACATTCAGTCGTTCATCGACGCCGTTCCGGTCGGGACCGAGCACTGCGTGAGCGTGCTGCCGACCGAGGACCCGAACCGCTGGTCGGTCGATGTGCTGCTGAAGTTCCCGCCCGTGGGAGACGAAGGCATCCACAGACAGTGGATCACCATCCTGCCCGCCGACGGCGGGTTGAAGATCGCGAACGTGGAGAACCGATGAACAACGTTGTCGCTTTTCGTCGCAGCCCGACAATCGAGCAGCCCGAACACCTCTCGGCCATCGTGGTGGCCGGCGCCGGCGCAGCGGCGGCGACCACCACCTGCTTCGGCCTGGCCACCGCCCTGCGCCTGGGCCTGGGCGCCGACGTCGCCGCGATCGACGGCACCTTCGGCGGCGGCAACCTGCTCGACCGGGTCGGCGTCGAACCGATCGACCCGGCCCGAGCTATCCGCCAGCTCGGCTCGCGCATGGCCGTCAGCAGCGCCGGGGCCGTCGTCGTCGGCCACGGCGACGCCACGGACACGGCGCTGGTGGACAGCCTGCTCGCCGACCGGCATCTCGCCCGCATCCACGACGTCGGAACAGCGCTGCACTCACGGCGTCTGGCCCCGTTGCTCGAGGCCGGGGCCGCGATCGTGATCGTCGCCCCGGCCCGCTCGGAACCGCTGGCCCGGATGCGTGCCGGCCTCGAATGGCTCATCGGCACCTACGGGCGCGGCGTGCTGGTGCGCACGGTGGTGTCGATCTCGCACCAGATGCCGCACCGCCTGGTGGATCTGGCCCCGATCCGGGAGCACCTGGCCCCGGTGGTCGCCGGCTTCGTCGAAGTGCCCTTCGATGCGAGCTTGGCGCGGCCGGGCACCGTCGATCACCGCCGCCTGTCGGTCGCCTCGATCGACGCCTGGACCGACGTGCTCGACGCGTTGGGCCGTATCGAGGCCAGCCACCACGACACCGATCACCAGGCCGGGGCGGGGGAGCTGGCATGAGCACCCGCGAACGCACCAGCGTCGAGGTGCGGGTCGATCCGTACCCGGTGACCGGGCCGGGGCCGGCGGTGTGGCTGCTCGGCGCCCACGGCGGGGCCGGGGTCTCCACCCTCGCCCGGTACTGGGACTTCGCCGGCGACGCGAATCACCGGTGGCCGTGCGGTGACGCCCGGGAGACCGAATCGCCGTATGTGGTGGTGGTCTGCCGGGACACCATCCAGGGCCTGTCCAGCGCCCACGATCTGATCCTCGAGCACCGCAACCGCGGGTTGGTGTGCGAGCTGCTCGGCCTGGTCACCGTGGCGAACGCGCCCGGTCAGCCCCCGAAGGAGGTGCGTCAGCTGCGCTCGATCGTCACCGGCGCGGTGGCCGCGCACTGGGCGATCGGCTGGCACCGCTTCCTGGCCTCGGCGGCCCGGTCGAGCCTGCCCATCTGGCGCGCCCTCGACGGCGTGCCGATTCGGACCAAGGGAACCGTGATCGCCGTTCCCGAGGACGTGATCGCCGCCGGCGTCGGCATCGTCACGGCACTCCAATCCCACCTGCCGACCTTGTGGTCGGAGCAGTAGCCAGCACCTTCGAGCAAAGGACATGTGCATGTTCCAGACCGTCGTGGACACCGCGATACTCGCGCAAGGCGCCGTGAATTTCGACATCAACCCGGAGGTGCCGCCGGGCGCGAACGGCCTGCTCAAGCTGCTGAACTGGCTGCTGTGGGGCGTCACGCTCGCGTGCGTGGCGGCCCTGATCTTCTCGGGCGGGAAGTTCGCGTGGGAGAAGTGGCAGCACGGCTCCGGGGACTCACCGAAGATGCTCGTCGGTGCCCTCATCGGCGCGATCGTCGCCATCTCCGCCAACCAGATCCTCAGCGCCGTCACCAGCGCGGCATAGAGACGGGGTCAGCGATGCAGGTGTCCGCACAGGGCGTGGTCAGCCCGCCCCCCGACGTCCTCGACGGGTTCCAGACCCTCTTGGGGTACGCGGCCGGGATCGTCTTTCTCCTGTGTGTGGCCAAGGTGATCTTCGTCGGCGCACGCCTGGCCTGGGACCACAAGCACGGCGCCGGCCTCGAATCCCCCACCGCCGCGGAGTTCCTGGCGGCGAACATCGGCGCGATCCTCGCCGGCGGCGTGGCCGCCACCCTCGCCACGATCCTGCTGGCCACCGCCCAGGGGCCCCAAGCCCACCAGCTCGGAGGCGGCCATTCCCCGACCGTCATCGAGCAGCTCGAACAGATGCGGCAGCAACAACAGCAGCAACAGCAGCAGCAATCCGATAGCGAGGAGAACGAATGAGGATGCGCCGGTGGGCGCGGGCCGTGGTGGTCGCGGTGGCGCTGGTGGCTGTGAGCTGCGGGGGATCGGACACAGGCGAGAGCCCGGTGTCGCTCACCGAGCCGCCGCAGATCGCTCGGTGGGTCACCGTCGGTGGCATCGAGGTGCCGATCGGTACCACCGACGGACCGCGAGGAGGTGAGTGGGAGCCGTTCGCCGGGTTCAGCCACACTCCGCAGGGTGCGGCCCTGGCGGCGATCACCCAGTCGGTGCAGCTCGCCACCGCATCCGATCGCACCTGGTCGCGGATTCTCTCCGGTGTGGCCGCACCCGGCGAGGGCCGGGACCTGTACGCCGCCCACCGGGCGCTGGTGGAGATGTCGGGCACCGATCCCGAGATGGTGCCGACCATCGTCGGCTACACCCTCGCCGACTACAGCGACACCGCCGCCACCGTCGACGTCATCCAGCGGTTCTCCGACAACTCGCTCGCCTCCGCGACCACCCAGGTGGTGTGGATCGACGACGACTGGCGACTGAACCTGCCCAGCAACGACACCGCCACCATCACCGCCCTCGACGCGCTGCCGTCGGAGCTGGTCGACCTCGAGGAGACCCGCAAGTGACCGAACCCCACACCACCGGCCAGACCGGGGACACGAACACTTCCTCACTCGAGGGCGCCGAGAACGAGCACGCCTCGGCAGCAACGAAACTCACCATCGGGTTGGCGGCAGTGGCCGTGATCGTCGTCGTCGGTCTCGTGCTGAGCATCGTGATGCTCTTCCGCGGCGACGACGCCGAACCGCTGGTCTCCCTCGATCCGGCCACCGGAGGCGGTGCCACCGCTCAGGTCGAAGACGGGCTGTTCGAGCCGGACCCGGTCTTCGGCAAGTTCGACCGTGTCGTCTACGTGCCGCTCGACCCTCATGGGGTGATCCTCTCCGAGACAGTGGTGACCTTGAGCCGGCCGGTCGAGCAGGCACCGAGTGGGGTGATGCTCCAGCGCATCCACGGCAACATGGACCTGCCGTTCTCGACCTCCGACGGCCCCACCGGATTCACCGACAACGGCGTGGCCACCGGGTTCTCGCGCACGGCGCAGGGGGCGGCACTGGCCGCAGCCCACTACCTCGCGTACCTCATTGGTGGAGAGAACCGCGCCGGGATGGTCGCGGAAGCGGGTCACTCGTCGGACCCGACCGAGCTGCTGTCGGGATTGAAATTGCCGGACGACACGGCGGTTACGGCGATGCCGATGGTCAACGTGTCCTTCCATCCCGATCTGACCCTGGTCAAGTTCGGAGCCACCGTCGAGCGGCCGAACGGGGCTACCGAGGTCGAGGTACTGAAGATCCCGGTGGTGTGGCGCGAGGGCACCGGATGGGTTGTCCAGCTGGACTCGACGGCCTTGAGCGGCGGGTTCGAGCCGGTGTCGTCCGAAGGGTGGCAGCAGTGGTGGTGAACCGCACCCTGCTCACCGGCATTCTTCGGCTGGTCGCCGTGATCTGCGCTGTCATGGTCGTCGGCATCGGCACCGCGAGTGCGGCCTTCGCGCAGGACACCGAGCCCTCGGGGGACTTGTCCGGCGGCGCCATCGACAGTGCCGAAGTCGACGAGCAGGGCGAGGGGGACTCGGGGTTCGACTGGCTGGAAACGGGTGCCGGTGCCTTGAGCTGCGCCAACCCTCTTGCGGCTGCCTTCAGTGGGGCCGTCAGTCTGACCACCGATGTAGACGTTCCCGGCTGCTCGGATGCAGCCGGCAACGTCGTCGATGCCGGTACGGGCGCGATCGAGGACGGCATCAATGACGCCGCTGCGGGCGCGGTCGAGAAGACCGCGCTGTGGATCGGTAATGCCGGTGTGGCGGTGCTGAAGTTCGCGCTGGGATGGTGGATCACCGGCACCGAGATGGACGGGGACACCTTCCAGAAGACCGTGGCCACGGTCAACGACTACACCTTCTACCTCCAGGTCGCGGCCCTGTCGTTGTCGCTGATCCTGCTCGGGGGCCGGTTGGCGCTGGCCCGGTCGGGGGCGATCCGCGACACCTCGGAAGAGGGCCTGAAACAACTGGCCCGCGCTGTGGTGCTGGCCGGGGGAGCAACGACGATGATCGTGCTCGGCACCCGTCTGGCCGATCAGGTGTCGGCGTGGTTCATCGACAGTGCGGTCGGTTCCGATCCGTCCCGTCTGGCCGAAGCGATGGTGACGATCCAGCTCTATGCGGGTCCGGCGGGTGTCGGTTTGCTGTTCTTGATCGGCCTCATCGGGATGCTCGGCGGTTTGATGATGGCGTTTTTGATGCTGCTGCGCACCGGCATCCTGGTGCTCATGGCGGCGGCACTGCCCATCGCGGGTGCGGCCGGGGGCACGAAGGTCGGCAGCCAGGCATTCGAGAAGATGCTGGCCTGGACGATCGCATTCTTGCTGGTCAAGCCGGTCGGGGCGTTCGTGATCGGGGTCTCGGCGATCCTGTTCCTCGAGGCCACCCCCACGATCACCGATCCGGAGAACGGGGACGGGTTCATGGCCCTGTCCGGGGTCATCACCTTGTGCGCCGCGGCCCTGGTGCTCCCGGCGCTGATGCGGCTGATCGTGCCGAACGTCGGCGCCCTCGGTGGCGGCGGCAGCGGCATGGCGGCCGCGGCCGGTGCGGCGGCGGTCGGCGCGAAGGTCGGCGGGATGATCGCCACCGGCGGTGCCAGTGGCGCAGCGTCCGGGGCGGCGACCACGTCGTCGACGAGCATGGGCAACCCGCCCAGCGGCGCACAGACCGGCGGCGCACCGTCCGGTTTCGGTGCGGCAGGCGGGGGACCGGCCGGCAACCAGCAGGGCACCCCCTCCGGTGGCGGTGCCGGTGCGGCTCCGCAGGGCAACTCCTCGGGCACCCCCGGTGGCGGCGGGAATGGTCAGCCCGGCGGCACCACCTCCGGCACTCCCGGCGGCGGATCCTCCGGTGATGCGGCGGCCGCGGCCGCGGTGGCGTCCGGTGCCGGTCGGCAGTTCCACCGAGGGGGCTTCGAGCAGTGAGCGAGGAGAAGACCTACAACACCTACGGCAACTGGCGCCGGCCTCGGGAGACCGGCATTCTCGGTGCCACTTTCGGCACCTCGATCGCCGCGATCGCGGCTGCGGCCCTGGTCATCATCACGGGCCTGTTCTTCGGCCTGAAGGTCACCGTGCTGCTGGCGGTCCCGGTGATCGTGTGCTTTATCCCCCTGGTCATCTCCCGTGACGGTCGGTCCGGTTACGAAAGGGCACTGATGCGATTGCAGTTCTGGCGGGCACGCCGTCGCGGTGAGCACACCTACGCCTCGGGCACGTTCTCCCGCGTTCCGGGGCGGGCGTACCGGCTGCCCGGGGTGCTCGCCGACACCGAGTTGTACGAGGGCATCGATTCGGACGGGCGCACCTTCGGGATGATCCACATGCCCAGCCGGGGTGCCTACACGGTCGTGTTCGACGCCTACCCGCAGGGTGCGGAGGCCGTCGATCAGGACGTGATCGACCACTACGTCGGCAACTGGGCGCAGTTCCTGTCCGCGGCGGGGGAGACCTCGGACATCCTCGCGGTGGTCACCACCGTCGAAACCCTGCCCGAGACCGGCATCGAGCTGTACGAGACGGTGCATCAGAACACCCGCGCCGATGCCCCGCAGCTGGCCCGCGACGCGGCCTACCAGCTCGCCACCGGGCTGACCACGGGCGGTATCCGTCTGGCTGCGCGGATCGCGATCACCTTCGAGGCCCAGACCACCGAGCGCAGGCAGGACCCCTCCGAGCAGGCCGTCGAGCTCGGCCGCCGGCTTCCCGGCTTGACCGCGGCCGCGGCACGGTCCGGTGTGCCGTGCTCACCGATGGACGCGGACGAGGTCATGGCGTTCGTGCGCCGATCCTACGACCCGGCCTCGCTCGTCGACGTGGAGACCGGCCTGCACTCCGGCGACGGCACCGGATTGACCTGGGAGGACTGCGGTCCCCGCACCGCCCACGAAAGCCCGGACGGCGGCAAGTACGTCCACGACGGCGCGGTGTCGGTGACCTGGGAGATGCGCGAGGCCCCCAAGGGCGCGGTGACCGAACGGGTGCTGGCGCGTCTGCTGGCGCCGAACGAGGCGGTGCCGCTCAAGCGGGTGTCGGTGCTCTACCGGCCGCATTCGGCCGGCGATGCCACCGACATCGCCGACCGCGACTACCGCAACGCGATGGCCGAGGCCCACGGCGGCTCGCTCAAGAACGGCTCGATCGCCTCGGCGAAGTCGCAGATCGAGGTCGCCGCGACCGCGCAAGCCCGGATGGAGCAGGCCCGCGGTGCGGGCATGGTGCGCTTCGGGGTGCTCATCACCGTCACCGAACCGGCCGGCGGCGCCGATGTGCCGAAGATCGACGCCCTGGTCGAGGACCTCTCGCGGCAGAGCCGGCTGACGATCCGCCGCTCCTGGTGCTGGCAGGCCGCCGCGTTCGCGGCCTGCCTCGGTGTCGGGGTCATCGCGCCCGACCACACCACCATTCCCAGCTTCCTCGGCAACTGACACGCAAAGGGCTATAGGCATGAGTGCACGCAACGCCACGAGATCGTCGCGGCTGCTCACAGCGGAGAAGATCGCCAAGACTCTGCTGTCGGACGACGAGCTCTCCCGCCTCGAAGAGCAGGCCGCCACCGCAACCGGACTCACGAAGGCATGGAAGAAAAGCCTGGTCACCCGCCAGTACAGTCGCCGGGCGACGGTGGAGCGGTTGACCCGAATCAACACCGACGGCTTCGACCGCCAGGTCGCCGATCTCGACGCCCGCGGGTTCGACGGGGCCGGCGGGGGACGGATGTCCACGGTGATGCCCCCGGTCGAATACCGCGGCACGAGTGTGCAGGTCGCCGGGATCTACCCGTGGATCGTCGGCGCGAAGGCCCCGCTGCTGGGCACCCCGCTCGGCCGGCACCTGACCACCGGCGCCGCCGTCGGGTTCGATCCGCTCTACGCCTGGAAGATGAAGGCGATCACCGCCCCGTCCTGTTTCATCTGCGCCCTCAACGGCTTCGGCAAATCCACCCTGCTGCGCCGGATCGCTTTGGGGGACATCGCCCGCGGCACGCTCGTGCTCGTGCCCGGTGACGTCAAGCCGGACCTGCGGGTACTCGCCGAGCAGGTCGGCGGGCAGGTCAGCGAGGTCGGTTACGGCACCGGCGCGATCAACCCGCTGGGCCGCGGCCCGATCGGCGACGCGATCGAACAGCTCCCCGACGGCTCCCTCGAACGGGACAAGGCCGAGTTCGCGCTGCACGCCCGCCAGCTCAACATGCTCTGCGCGCTGCTCGAGATCGTCCGCCGCGGCCCGCTGAAGGACTTCGAGGAAACCCTGCTCGCCTCGGCGATCCGGCTGCTCTACGCACCGGGCTCGCAGTTCGACAACGACCACGCTGCTCGGATCGAGGACCTGCTGACGCTGATCTCGACCGGCCCCGAGGAGCTGAGGGACGACGCGGTGGCCGACACCGCCGAGGAATACCGCGGTCAGATCAAGCCGCTGTTGCGCTCGCTGCGCGCGTTGGTCAAGGGCCGGTTCGGGGAGACCTTCAACCGGCACAGCACGGTTCGGATCGATATCACCAAGCCGATGGTCGATTTGGACATGTCCTCGGTGCCGCCGGGGGACGAGTTGATGCGGGCGGCGGTGCTGCTCGCCGGGTGGAACGAGGCGTTCGCGGCGGTGGAGGCGGCGCACATCCTGGCCGACAACCAGGTGCCCGGCGCGAAGTCGATCGCGGCGCACATCATCTTGGACGAGGTGTGGCAGGTGATCGCGACCGGCAGCTCGGCGGTGGCGCGTCTGGATGCGGTGCAGCGGTTGCAGCGGTCGATGGGTGTGGCGATGACGCTGGTCACGCACTCGCTCGCGGACTTCGAGAAGGTCGGGGCGCTGGGCATGATCGAACGCTCCCGCGCCCGGATCGTCGGCCCGGTTCCCGAGGCCGAACTCGACCGCCTCGGTAAGTTCATGAAGTTCTCGCAGGCAGAACGGGCGATGGTCACCGGCTGGGCCAACGACAGCACCTCCTCGGTGGACGAGAAGAAGACACTGCGCCAAGCCCGCCGCAAGGCGCTGGCCTCGGCTGACGGTGCTCCCGGCGTGGCGGACAGCACGCGCACCGCCGCCGGTGTCGGGCATTTCCTGCTCAAGCTCGGCGAAGGCGCAACACCGGGCACCCCGTTCAAGGTGTGGGTGCCCCAGGCGGAGAAGGACTCCGGGATTCACGACACCGATGCCCGTCTGCGGGCCGCCGACGAAGACCGGGGCACGGAGTTCGCAGCATGAGCCGGCGTGGCCGTCCCGGCACTCGCCGGTACACCCTGGTCGATGACCTCACCCGTGAGGCTGCGATCGAGACGGTCCTGGGGCGCATGAAGGCCGGGGACAGCTTCACCGCCGCCACGCGAGCAGCCGCTGCCCAGCTCGACGTCGCGGAGACGACGGTGCGGGGCTGGGTCACCCGCTCCGGCCGACGCCCCCGCCGCACCGAACGCGACGTCGCCGCCCTGGAGGCGGAGCTGGCGATGGCGCAGGAGCTGAACCGGGCGTTGGTGCGCAAGCACGCAGCCCTCGCCGAGGATCTGAGTCTGCGGTGACCGACAAGGGGGGCACCGGGCTGATCGCGCTGATCCTGGCGCTTACGCTCATTCCGTTCTTCCTGCTCCTCGTGCTGGTGACGGGGATCCAGGACGAACAAGACCGCGAGAACGGCACGACCTGCCTCGGCCCCGGTTCGGGTGTGGGGTCGGGGGACCGGCTCGCACCGAGGGGCTCGTTCCTCAAACCGGTCGATCCCTCCGCCGTCACCCTCACCTCCGGGTTCGGTGAGCGGTGGGGGACCCAGCATCAGGGCATCGACCTGGCCGGCGCCGTCGGCACCCCCATCTATGCCTCGGCCGACGCGGTGGTGCGCCATGCCGGTCCCGCCTCCGGGTTCGGGCAGTGGGTGGTCCTCGACCATGTGCAGGGTGGGCAGCTGGTGTCCACCGTGTACGGGCACATCGACACCTACACCGTCGAAGTCGGTGAGCAGGTCCGCGCCGGTCAGCAGATCGCCACCCTCGGCAACCGGGGCCAGTCGACCGGCCCGCACCTGCACTGGGAACTCTGGCCCGGCGGCTGGGGCACCGAAGCGGTGGATCCGCTGCCGTACTACGAAGCCGCCCCCGCCCCGGGACAGTCCTCGGCCGGGCCGACCACCCCGGTGCCGCCGGCCCCGTCCCAGGGGAATCTGGCGCAGCCGTTGCCGCCGTCGGCCGGCTCCGAGCAGGGCCTACAGGTCGATGCAAAAAAGGTCGCTCGCGCAGCCCACCTGACGTTCGGCGACCGGATCGGGGGTATCGGCGGGTGGCGCGCCGACGGCGGCTACGCCACCGACCACACCGAAGGCCGGGCCATCGATGTGATGATCCCGCACCACCGCTCCGGCGACGGGGTGGCCCTCGGGGACGAGATCACCGACTACATCCTGGCCAATGCGGAGTTCTTCAACGTCGAATACGTGATCTGGCGGCAGACCTACTACCCCGCCGGCGGTGCCCCGAGCCAGATGGAGGACCGCGGCAGCGAAACCCAGAACCACTACGACCACGTGCACATCAGCGTCCGGGGTCAGGGCACCGACGAGAGGTTGGTGTCGTGGGGATCGCTGCCCGGCGGCCGCGGCAACGCCACCGCCGCGGCCGCCGACTGCCTCATCTCCGGCGAAGGCATCGGCGACCGGCTCGCCGACGGCACCGTGCCGGACGAGTTCGCGCCGTGGCTCGAGCGGGCCGGATCGCTCTGCCCGCAGATCACGCCGTCGCTGCTCGCCGCCCAGCTCGCCGCCGAGAACGGCTTCCGCCACGGCACCGACGCTCCGGTGTCGGTGACCGGGGCGAGGGGACCGGCGCAGTTCATGCCCGGCACGTGGGCGTCCTACGGCCAGGACTACGACGGCGACGGGAAGGTCGATGTGAACAGCATCGGCGATGCGGTCATGGCCCAGGGCCACTACATGTGCACCATCGCCGCCACCATTGACGACGCGATCGCAGACGGGGTGGTCTCTGCACCGAACGGGCGCACCGAGCTGTACCTGGCCGGCTACAACGCCGGCGAAGGCGCGGTCCTGGCCTCCGGGGGCTTCCCGACCGGGCACACCGACTACGTGGTCCAGACCCGCCCCTACGCCGACACGATCATCGCCGCCGAGCCGCAGTACCGGGCGATGGGCAACCAGTGAAAAGAGGTAAGCCGGTGAGGATCACACGCATCACCGTCGCGGCGGTGTGCACCGCGGCCGCCGCCGCGTTGGCGGGCTGCGCCAGCGACGCCGACGACCAGCAGCACAACCGCGTCGGCAGCGACGACCACCAGGTGATCGAGCCGCTCTCGCCGCAGCAGATCGATGCCGAGCAGACCGCGATCACGGCCATGCAGATGATCCTGTCCTGGCAGCCCGCAATCGACGAGAGCAAGGCCGACGCGCTGCTCCGGGCGACGGCGTATCTCGGCGGGGACCTGCTCGCCGTCGCCGAATCCGGCACCCGCGCCGAGGTACGCCCGGATGCGGACTGGCAGCAGTGGGCGGCGTCGAAGGACGCGGTGGCCGCGACCTGTGTGCGGGCCGACTCGACCCCGGCCGCCCCCGACGGGATGCGCACCCTCGTCATCGACCTCACCTGCACCCAGACGGTGCTGCACGCCAGCGAGCGCAGCACCCGCCTGACACCCCAGCTCTGGCGCACCACCACCGTCCGCACCGACGACGGGTGGCGCCTGACCGACTACCGATTCCAGCAGTAGAGGCGGACGAACATGGCACAAGCGCGACGCGATCGGCCCCGCTCCTCCTCGGGCGCCGACGAGGTGTTCCTCACCGCGTTTCCTTTCGTCGCTGTGGCGGCGTATCTGCCGACGATCGCCTACAACACCGGCGGGGGAGAAGACCCGACCTGGAATCCGATCGGCCTGCTGTTCGCCCTGGCGTTCGGGGCGACGAGCTGGCCGGCCGGGGCGACGACCGTCCTGATTCTCGAAGTGGTGCTGGTCGCGGCGGTCGCCGGGGCCGGGTGGTGGGCGCTGCGCCGGTTCGGGGTGCTCGAGACGCTCGAGGGCAAGCAGTTCGAGAAGCGCATCGATCGCCTCGCTCGCACGATGGTCGATCCGCGGGAGGTCGACGAGGCCGACCCGACGTACCTCGCCGCCTCCACCGACCGGCTCGCCCCGGCGATCCCGGCGACCCATCCCGGCTATCTCGGTATCCCGCTCGGGCACACCGTGGTCGGGGGTCGCACCCTGCGGATGACCTGGGAATTCGTGGCCATCGCGTTCGCCGGCGCCCGGATGGGCAAGTCCGCATCGTTCGCTATCCCGGCGATCTGTCACGCCCCCGGGGCGGCGCTGGTGGCGTCGAACCGCGGCGACGTGTACTCGCACACCGTCGGTCTCCGCCGCGGGTCCGGGCGGGTGTGGGTGTTCGACCTCCAGGGCGTGAGCACCGGTAACCGGCAGCAGCGCGCGAGCTTCTGGTTCAACCCGCTGCGCACCGTCACCGACCTGCCTTCTGCTGCGGCGGTGTGCGGCTACTTCATCTCCGCCGCCACCGACGCCGGTGCCCGGGTCGATGCCTACTTCGACGGCAACGCCCGCGACCTGTTCGCCTCCTACCTGCTCGCCGCCGCGCTGGCCGGCGGGGACATCCGGCACGTGGTCGAGTGGCTGACCCACACCCAGTCGCAGATCCCCCCGGCGGTGCTCGAGCAGCACGGCTACCCAGAGTTGGCCCGCACGATGCGCGGCAAGCAGGCCGTCAACGCCAAGCAACGCGACGGCTTCTACGACATGGCCCGGCGCTTTTTGTCCCCGTTGGACGAGCCTCGCTACGCCGACGCGGTCCTGCCGAACCGCCGGGTCGTCATCGGCACCGACACGAACGGCCGGGTCACCATCACCGACGGCGAGCACGTGCACGACCTGCCGGAGTTCCTCGCGGAAGAGTTCGCCCGCCGCACCGACACGATGTATGCGCTGTCGAAGGACGGGCCCGGCTCGTCCTCCGCGATCTCGAGTGCCCTGGTCGGGCAGATCCTCACCGGCGCCGAGGAGTACTCCGAGCAGCAGGACTCCGAACGGATGCCGCTCCCGCTGACGGCGGTGCTCGACGAGGCCGCGAACATCTGCAAGCTCGAGGACCTGCCGCGCTGGTACTCGCACTTCGGCGGCCGCGGGATCATCCTCATCACCTTCTTCCAGTCCCCCTCCCAGGGCGAGAAGGTCTGGGGCCGCGAAGCGTTCAAAGCCATGGTCGATGCGTGCAGCGTCATCTGGTACGGCGGCAACGTCGACGACGACGGGTTCCTGTCCGGCCTGGTCGATGCCGTCGGCACCCACTACGTCGACACCGAATCCCGCAGCCGCCCCGCCGGCTTCTTCTCCAGCAGTCAGGCCAGCGTGTCGAGCAGCTGGCAGAAGGAAACCATCTTCGAGAAGCGGGACCTGCGGGCACTGCCGAAAACCCGTGCCCTGGTCACGATCGGTGGCTCGACTCCGATCCTGGTCCGCAAAGCCTTCTGGGGTGACTCCCCGTTCGCGGAGGCGATCCGCCAGTCCACGAAGGACAGCAAGAATCGCGGGCTCAGCGAGCAGAAGTCGCTGCCCGTCGGCTCCTCCGACCGGCCGGTGGCCGACCGTCCCTCACCGACAACAGGCGACGACACCTGGCCGGATCACGCACCGGTTGCCGGCGAACCCGCCGTGGAGTCCTCCCGCACCGCTGCCCTGTTTACGTCCGAATTCATGTCGAAGGAATGAGCATGGTGAATCTGCCCCGAACGACCGACGATCGCTGGGACACCGGCAACGACGCCGGGGACGGAACCCACGACGAGACGACCCCGCCCCCGGCGGCACCGGCCTTCACGCCGCAGCCTCGGACACCGGCCGCCTCCGAGCCCTCGCCCGAACCCGAGCAGGAGAAGAAGGAGCCAAAGTACGCGAACGTCGTCGAGTTCGTCAACGGCTTCTTCCTGCCGGTGATCCGACGCCGGATCAGCGACAACGACGGCGGCCTGTCCTGGGACCCACGGTGGTGGGCCTACCCCGAGGTCGTCGCCCGCCTGACCGCGCTGCACCAGGCATGGGAAGAAGCACGAACCTCGGACTCGATGTCCGCCATGTCCTCGTGGTGGATCCAGCACCTCGAACCGCACCTGCGAGTCATCCTCGACGGCGACACCGGACCGATGGCCAACGCCAAAGCCGACCGCAGCTTCATGGGCTGGCCGGCCATGCCCTCCGATGCCGTACCGGCAGCGGTCCTCGACGCAATCTCGAGGCAGAACGAAAGATGAGAGCAGGATCGAGCGTAGGTAGTTCCTTCGTGCTGCCTCTCACGTATCCGGTTGATGCCGAACACAGCGGCCTCGCCGTCGGCGAAGCCGTCAACGCGACAGGTCGGGCCCTACCTCCCGTGCGGGGCCGTCATCGGCAGGCTCAGGTCCCGCACTGTTCGGCTCTCGGGTCCTCCGACTCAACATCTGCTTGATCGGGCGCGGATGCCCGAGGAATGCAGCCGCGATGTCGGGTCCAGCCGTCGGCGGTGACGTGGGTGTGGCGGCGCTTCCGTCGGACTGCACCACAGGCGACCTCGACAGATACTCCAGCCAGCTCTGAGCCCTGGCGAGGGACCGTTCCTTGTCTTCGGTGTAGGTCGTCGGCCAGTCGATGCCGCCAGCGATCCGGGCCTGGATGTCGGCAGCCGTCACCAACTGTTTCGCTACGAGTGCCGCGACGAACTCGTAGTCCTTTTCTCTGCCGGCGATCGTCTTGGCCACGCACAGATCCACCGGGTCCAAGCACAACCCGGTCCGCCCGTACAGGCTGGATGCGTCGTCGTCGACAACGAAGTGGACGAGCCGATTGTCCCAGTTCGTCGGCAGGACCACGACGTCCTTGTGGATACCTTCGACGTAGAAACCGAAGGCAGTGTGGAAAGGGGAGTCCTCGCCGAGCCGGGCATCGAGCAACAGAAGTTTGTCCTCGACCGAGGGCGGGTCCGTGATCCCACTCAACGGCAGGATATCGACTTCACGGGACAGGAAGGTCGCAGGGGGCAGCTCATCGGTGTCGAAGCTACCGAGGATTGATTGAGAGCCGAGGACGATCACACGCGGCTCGTCGAGATTGGCGCACGCAGCTTTGATCGCGCGACCGAGTTCTTCCCGATTCACCGTGTCGTGCCGGCTTTGAACCGGGTTCCGAACTCGGTGAGCACGCGTCGGCGTTCGTCCTCGCTGAGCAGCACCGACAGCGGGGACAGATTCCGCATCTCCCGGCTGGTGTCATCGTCCGACTCAACGATCTTGCGGATACCGTCGATATCGTTGTCGCGGACGATCCTGTCCCAGCGATCGATGTAGCGGTCCATCAGCGGACTGCGGTTGACCTGTCGGCGGATCGTCTGGAGGCTGCGGCGCACGGGTTCGGTGTCGATCGAGATGCCGCTGGTCACGATCTTGTCCAGGACCGCGGACTGCACGAGCTGTTGACGCAGGGTCTTCGGCGTGACGACGCTCATCTGTCCCACCCCTACTCTGACTTCCCACACTCGGCCCTGGCCCTTCCCATGATAGGGGGACTGTACAGCCGTTTCATGTCCACCTCGGTGTGCCGAAGCAGGTCTGAGCTCCCCGCCGCCACAGGACACCGGAGCGTCCTTTCTCCGAATAGGAGCGCACATGGACTCCAACGCGCGCGAAGGCGAAGCCGTGGCCATTCTGGAGAGCGAGATGCTCAGACTCGTAGCGGCCACTTCCTCTACAGATTGATGGCACTCGCTGAGCGATCCAATCAGGCTCGCGCAGTCCTGCCCTCGGTTCCGGATCTGCCCGGCACGGCATAGCCATCACGATCAGCAACTGAGTGTTGCTTCCTGGCTGTGTTCGATACCCATCGCGGGAACAAACGCGGCCTCGTTGGTGTGGTCGGGTCGGCGTTCGATGTTGAGCATCTCGGCCACCGACCGGGGGTGACTGCTCATCGCAGCACCGATCGCATCGAGCAGTTCCTGACTGAGCTGGTTCAGGTTGACCGGCGACAGGGGAGGGGCGACTTCGTCGTCACCGTTGATCGGGCCGACCGCGGTGGCCAGACCCCGGCCGGCGGACTCGAGCACCGCCCCGATCCTGCCCAGATCCCCACGGTCCGTGGGTGCGGGCTCGTCGACCCGTTCGAGCTGGTCGGACACATCCGCTTCGTGGCCTTCGACCACCGGTTCGGTGCGTGTATCGGGGCCGCCGGGCGCGAGCGAACCGTCCGCGGCCTTGTCGAAGTTCATCTCTACGGTGTCGGCGTCGGCAGCGCGGGCGAAGGATTCGACAACTGAGGCCGGCACGTCCGCGGTGGGTTCGACCACCGCGAGGTGCTGGGCGGACAGGTCGGCGAGCTTGTCGAACGACGGCACACTCTTGGCCGCAGCGTAGCTCAACGCGACCGCCGCAGCGGCGTCGAAGACACGCTTGTCGCTGTTCCGGTCGGCAGCCTGTCGCTCGGCAATGAGCCGGTCGATCTCGTCCGGGCGCATCTGCACCTGCACGTACCGCTGCTGTTCTTGCCGGTACTGCTGTGCTCGCAGCGCTTCGAGTCGCGCAGCATTCTCCTGCGCCAACCGCTCCCACCTGCGGGTGTTCTGCGCCTGCGCGCCCAGGTGTCGAGTGGTCGCTGCCGCTGCCAGAACCTGGATGGAGGTCTGCTGCGCGGGCTGTCCACGGAACGCACCGAGAACGTCGCGCATCGACTTCGGTGTGGGTGCCGGCCGGCCCTGAGCGCGTCGATTCTCCGCTGCACGGAGAAAACCCACGAGGTCGACAACGTCCTGGGTGGCCTGCGCCCTGGCCGGCCTGCGCTGCGGCACCGCCGGCACACCGGCCGGAGCCACGGTCTCCGAGAACGGCGGAATCGAGGCGTCGGTGGGGTGGGCCGACCGTCCGCGGTTGCGCAGAAACCGTCGCTTCTGGTCGTTGTCCGCCATCGTCCTTCTCCTTGTGCCATTCGGGGTCGGGGGTCGTAGCCGGCGGGCTTACAGTTCCCGTTCTGGACCGTTGTCGTGTTCGAGCGGGTCGCGGTCGATAGGGGCGTTCGCTGCCGAGGCCGCCTGTGTCCGTCGCGGCTCGTGGCCGCCGGTGAAGTCGGTTCCGCCGGCGTTGCGGCGGGCGAGTTCGGCGTCGATCTGGCCGATGATGGTGCGTTCGGTGGCGATCGACTCGTCGAGTCGGGTGATGCGGTCGGTGATCCGGCCGAGGGCCCGCTCGTCGGTGGCGCGGGCGCGGGCCTTGGCAGCTTCGGCAGCCCGGTAGTGCTGGGCGCCGCGTTCGATCACGGCCCAGCGACGCTCGAGTGGTGCCACCTGTTCGGCTGCGGCCACGGCGGCGCGGGCAGCATCGATCTGCTGTTCGGTGGCCTGCGGGGAACGAGTCAGGGCGTCGAGGCAGGCGCGGGCAGCACGCACCGCCGCGATGTTGCGTTCGTCGATCTCGACCTGCGCCAGGGACCGTTCGACGGCTCCGAGCGCGGACGCCTCGCCTCGTGCCCGGTCGAGCTCGTCCTTGGCCAGCGACAGCAGCATCGCGTCTTCGGTGAGCCGGCCCCGGCTGAGCGCCCGTGCCGAATGCAGTTCGGCGTCGGTGTAGCGGGCGTACGGGCCGACCACCTCGTCGATGGCCTGTTCGGGCCGATGCAACCGTGCGATATTCGCGGTGAGGGCTGTCTTCCGGGCTTCGCGGATGTGCGCCATCGGATCGTTCTCGTCGTCGGGTGCGTCGGCCAGCACCCGCGAGATCGCGATCTCCCGCACCGTGGACTCCCACAGTCGCACCCGACGGGGGTCCGTTCCCCGCTGGCCGACGGCGACGATCCACGGTGCGCTGCGTTCGAGTGCGGCGGTGGTGTAGGAGTCGATGAACGCGTGCATCTGCTGCTCGCACGAGCGGGCGTAGGCGGCGAGGATCGGATCGGTGCCGGCGGCAGCGTCGGTCAACGCCGGTATCCGGTAGGCGGCCACCGCGTCGATGCGGCGGCGCGGCAGCCGCGCTCCGTCCTCGGCATCAATGCGCTCTTTCAGGGCGCGGGCGATGACCCGGCCGGGGGAGTTGCGGTCGGTGTCGATCCGGCCGGCCTTGCCTTCGGCGCTCATCACCGAGGCTGCCTGGCGCAGCAGGGCCTCGGTGTCCCAGCCGAACGTTTCCGACTGGGCGACGGAGGTGACGATCTGATCCCACCCGCCGAGGCTGTGCACCCAGCCGAACTGCTCGTCGGTGAGAATCCGGCTGAGCAGTTGCTCGGTGTAGTCCTCGTACAGCTCCCCGACGGCCAACATATAGCTGTTGGTGATCGTCGACCAGGACGCGGCCTTGCGCTGTTCGTCCTCGATCATCTGATGCACGGTGCGCTGCGAACCGTCGCGGGCGATGATCTTCGCCAGCAGACCCATCGCACCGGGATGCTCGTCGGGGTGATGTTCGAAATCCCAGTCGGGCAGCTCGTCGTGGGCGGCGTAGACGATATTGGTGTGCTTGCCGCGGCTCAGCGCCACATACAGCGACTGCCGGTCCATGTTCGCCCCGGCGAGCACGTGGCAGCTTCCCACCGTCATGCCCTGCGAGCGGTGCACCGTGGTCACGTAACCGAGTTGCACGTTGTCGGTGAGGTAGTCGGCGGCGACGGTGACCTGGCCGCCGCTGATGTTGTTGCGCAGCCGCAAAGAGCCGTCGGTGCCGAGCTCGGCCACGGTCCACAGGTCGCCGTTCTTCACCCGGCCCGAGGTGTTGCCGGCGGAGCCGGTCACGACGTACTTCGAGTTGTTCTTGCGGGTGACCACTACGTCCCCGACGGCGGCTTCGAGACCGTCGGCCAGGACGATGCCGGGGCCGGTGACGGTGCCATTGGCGCGGTAGTAGGCGGCGGCCTTCTCGTTGAGTTGGCGCACCAGGTCGTTGGTCGGGGCGACCATCAGGGCGACCTGGCCGGCCTCGACGTCGGCGACGTAGGCGTCGAAGACCAGATCGGCCAGCTCGTGCGCCATGCCCTGCCGGATGCGGTTGTTCTCGTCGTACCACTCGAGCACCGTCACATCGCCGGTGCGCAACCGCAGGCTCGCCTCGGCCTCGCCGTCGGTGGCGAACCGGTGGACTTTGCGCAGGAACGGGGCGTTGGTGCGATCGGCCAGATCCCGCAACACGCCACCGGCTTCGACGGAGGCGAGCTGTTGCGGATCGCCCAGTAAACGCACCACCGCCCCGGCGTCGGTGGCGATGCGCGTCAGGTCGGCCAGGTCGCGGGCCGAGGCCATGCCGGCCTCGTCCACCAGCAGAAGATCACCCCTGCCGATGCCGGTCGGGATGCCGACGCGGTGGCGGGTGAGCACGTCGGCGATGGTGCGTCCCTCCACCGAGATTTCCTCACCGAGCACTTCGGCGGCCCGGGCCGACGGCCCCAGGGCGAGGACGTTTCCGTGGACGGCCTCCCAGGCGCGGGCGATCACGGTGGCCGCGGTGGTCTTGCCGGCGCCGGCCGCCCCGACCGCCACGGCGACACGCGTGCGGGCGGTGAGGAAGTGGGTGATCATCGCGAGCTGATCGGCACCGAGCTCGTGCCCGTTCGCCTGCTCGACCTGGCGCAACGTGCGGCGGATGATCCGCTCGGCCACGGTGTGCACGTCGCCGGTGTCGGCCTGCCGGCGCATGAAGTCCTCGGCGTCGAGAACCGATTGCGCGGTGTAGCGCATCTGCGCGCGATCGACCAGCAGACTGCGCCGCCGCCCCCGCTCGACGCGGTCGCTGATCCGCTCGGGCAGGTGGTATTCCTCGATGTCGAGGGGCAGGCAGTAGTCGCGCAGTGCGAGTTCGAGTGCGTCATCGTGGATGGCGCGCAGCTGCTCGTCGTCGGCGAAACTGAACTCTCGCAGTCGCCTCTCGATCTCGGCGGTCACCGAGAACACCGTCCACGAACCGACCTTGTGCGAGAGCGTGTCGACGACCTCGTTCACCAGAGTGGGCACCTGCTCGGGTGCCAGTTCCGGTCGGCGGTCACGCGCACTGCGGACGGAGTCGACCAGCTCGCCGGGACTGTTCCCGGCGAGAATCGCCTCGGCGCGCTCGCGCCATTCGGCCCGCAGTTCGGCCAACGAGCGGGGTGGGTTCTTGGCGTTGCGGGTGTCGAGGGTGGCCTGTTGCGCGTGGGCGTACTGCACCTTCTTCGGCGGATTCTTGCTGTAGCGAGTCTTGTAGTCGCGGGCCAGCTCTTCCTGGCGTGCCTCGATGGCGGCGCGGCGGGAGAACTCCTCGATGAGTGACAACGGGATGCCCTCGACCTCGTAGACCGGTTGCTTGCCGACCGGCGTATCCGCTCTCGGGGCGAAGGTGACACCGAGCTTGCGGGCCACCAGATCGGCCACGCGGGTGTTGTACTTCTCCGATGCCGCGACGTTCGCCTTGTAGAGAATCGAGCCGTCGATGGTGGTCCAGCGGCCCTCGGCATAGACCCGGTTGAGCACCGCGCTGTGGGTGTGCAGGTTCGGGTCCGCAGCGCGATTGTCGAAGTGGTCGAACCGGGCGATCAGCAGCCCCTCGGCCTTGACCTTGCGCTCGCCGCCCTTACCGCGGCGGGTGTAGATCACCTCGTTTTCGATCCAGGCCAATGCTTCGTCCACGGCCTGCCTGTGCGCTTCTTCGACCGCGGCCTTGACCTCGTCGTCCCCGAGACCCCACAGCAACGAGATCGACTTCATCGGGGTGAACACCAGGTCGTAGCCGGCCACCGGCTGACGGGCCTTGTTGTACTGCTCGGCGACGAACGTCCAGATCTCGTCGTCGCCGAGCAGGTCGGCGCGCTCACCGTTCGAGCGCTGCAGGTGCTTGCGGGCGGTGGCGAACTGGATCGCCTTCTTGGTCTCTGCATCCGGGTACTCGCCGTGCCGACCCTTGTACGCGCTGCACAGGTCCTCGACGTCGTTGACGTACTCCTGGCTGTTCTCGAACCACGAAAACGCCCGCCCGAGAGCGGTGCTTGCGGACCAGTCGAGGCGTTCTTGCAGGAGCGACCCCTTCCCCGGGCGGGTCGCGAAAGCATTTGGGGTACGGGCGGCGCCGAACACCGAACGCATCGCACCCTCGGTGACTTCGGTGCCGACCTCGACACCGACCTTCTCGGCCAACTTCCCGCACCACACCCCCGGTGGGGTGCCCTTGGCGACGTAATAGTCGACCGCATCCGCCTTGCGGGTCTCGGTCGCATCCCCAGCCGCGACATGCTTGGTCAGATAGACATAGCCGTCCCCCGCTTGGAGCTTGTGGACGGTCATCACGGGAGATGATCATGCCATGTCGCAGCTTTAGTGCATGAGGTGTGTGGAGTTTCTCCGGTCGAAGGGAGTTCGACCGGAACTCTGTCGGAACCTCGACGGTTCCGGTAGAGCAGCGGAGCTGTGGGTGTTAGGCAGTGGGGGATGTGTTTTCGTCGGGGAGGTGACCGAAGCGGGTCACATGCCGAGGTGACGACGAACCGGGGCGCGGAGCTCCCCGCGAGCGCGGCGAGCCGATAGACTCCGGGCCTATGGCCACCTCGTCGACGTCGGCAGCGCGCCGATCACTGCGTCCCCACACTGCCCCGAATGTTCGGGAGAACCTGCGGCGCGAACGCGAGCGCGTCCTGGCGCGGCAGGCCGAACTGGAGTCGTTCGCGGCTCCGATCAATGACGCTGCCGCGAAGCTGGCGAAGCTCGATGCGGTGCTCGAGTCCCGGGCGGCCACACCGCGGCGCAAGATCGAGCAGCTGGAGAAGGCACGCGATCGGCGCGTCGCGAAGATCCAGCAGGAGTACGCCGCCAAGATCGAGGCCGTGAAGGCGGAAGCAGAGTCGGCCGGCGTACACCTGACGCCGGAGGAACAGGCGCAGGAGTCGTCGTTGCTACGCGAGTACGCCCTCGCGATCGTGGAGTTCGGCAAGAACGCCTCGGCCGGTGAACTTGCCCCGCTGCTGGGTGTGAGCGCGCGGGAGGCGAAGAAGATCATCGAACAGGCGAAGAGCGACCTGGACACGCCCGACATCCCCGCCTCGCCTGCGGCGTCTGCGCCGGCCTCGGCACCTGGTGCCGGCGACACACAGCCGGTGACCGCAGCATCGTGACGCTGCGCCGGTCATGAGCACCGACAGCGAGCCGTCGCTCGACTTCGGGTTCCCCGAGTGCGACGTCGAATACGTCGCGCCGCAGTCGTCCGACCAACCGCGGCGGGTGCGCGTGGTCGACAACTCGCTCACTCCATCACGGGCGAACGTCGCGGCGTTCTGGGCGAAGGTCGTCAAGTCACCGACGTGCTGGTACTGGGTCGGTGCGATCAGTGCACCCGACGGATACGGGCGATTCAACTTCCAACGCGAGAACCGGCAACGCACGATGCTCGCGCACCGCTTCTCTGTGGAGCTGGTGCACGGGCCCCTCGACCCGAACGTGGTGTGCGAGCACAAGTGCAACGAACCGTTGTGCGTACGCGTCGGCCACGATCACCTCGTGCAGTCCACCCACAGCGAGAACGTGCGCTACGCGATCGCGCTCGGGCGGCTGTCGGGGCACTCACTGCTCGACGGTCAGGGGCGCTCACGCTACGAACGGTCGCTGGCGATCCGTGAGGCGTTGCGGGGCGGGTACGACGAAGATGCACTGTTTCACGCCAAGACCAACCCGGGTGACTGGCAGGGGACACTGTTCTGACAGCAGAGCCGGCCTCGACGGTCGGCGACGGAGAAAGGGCACCGATGGTCCAGCGGTCCGAGGTGGAGAAGCAGTTGTACGACGCGACGAAGCATCTGCACCGGCCGAGTGAGGGTGATCTCGACGCGATCGTCAACGGTGAATGCCCGACACGCCCGGTCCGCGATCGGATCGATGTGGGGTTTGCGACGGACACGGCCGGTGATGTGTGGTGACGGTACGCGCCCGGTTATGGTGGTCGCTGTGAGTCGTGCGTGAACGTCGTCCAGGCTCGATGCCTGAACGACGTTTCTGCGCAACGGGCGAGGCCCCCGGAACTACGGATTCCGGGGGCCTCGCTGTGTGTTGTGCCGTCAGAGCCAATCACTGCTCGGGGCGGGCAGCTCGACACCGAACTTCTCGCGGGCGATGCCGACTCCGGTGCCGGACAGCGTGCGCATCTGCCTCGGGTGCAGCCCCGTCGAGAGTGCCTGCTCGACCAGTCCGAGCAGACGCGTGTCGGACAGGGGATGCCGGGCGGCCTCCTCGCGGGCTGCCTCGAATGCGCACCCGGCGTCCGGTCCCTGGAAGTTCACGTACGCGAAGAACCCGGCGACCGTCAGGGCCGCCACCCGTTCGGCCCCGTACAACTTGCGGGCGACGGCCGCCATCGTCTCGGCCGCGGTGGCCGGGTCGATCACTGCCAGTCCGAGGATCGCATCACGCGCCGTGATGTCGGTGGTGACGAGCAACCCGACTCGCGCTGCGAGTGCGGCCGTCGGCTCCTGGCGCTCGCGGACGGCGTCGGCCAGCTCGCTGATGACGCTGCGCGGGAAGTTCTCCCCCATCACCTCCTTCGTCTTCCGTGCCCGGCGGCGGTCGGTCATCGTCGCGTCGTCACGCCGGTAGCGGGCCACGATCTCCTCGCGGGTGCGGGTGAACTGCTTGCCGGTGAAGACGGTCGCGGCGGCAGCCGCGGTCGTGGCCGGATCGACCACCGTGCCGGTCCCGAACGTCTGCATGTCGGTCCATGTCTGCCCGCCCTCGATACTCGGGGTGTAGTAGATCCCCTGCACCTCGACACCCAGCCCGAGCATCGTCGCGTTCACGCGGTCGCCCTCTGCGATCACCTCGCGGAAGGTGCGTCCCTTCGCCACGACGACGACGATCACTGCGTCGGACTCGCCGCTCCGGGCAATCGTCTCGGCCGTCAGTAGGCGCCCACCCGTCCCGAAGTCGGTGCGGACCATCCATGTGATGCGGCCCGCGCTCGAGAAGACCAGCACGATGGACTGCTCAGGTACGAACGACAGAACGGTTGGGACAGCAGCGATGAGTTCGCCGATTCCCTCGATGTGAATGCGGTCGGACATGGCCTCTCCTCACGGTCGCGGCGGACCTGCGCGGCCCGCCTGATCTTTTGCCCTTCTGGCATGGAGATAACGACCGGCCCAAGGACGCGGAGTGCAACCCCTGGGACGAAAAGTCTCGGGGGAGCGAAGCGGAGGAGAGAGTTTTCGGGCCGTCAGGCCGCGGAGCGCCCAGGGGTTGCGCGCAGCGGCCGGCCGGTCATGATCGGAAGGCCAGAAGGGGAAAGAGAGAGTTCTTTTCAGGGCGGAGCGCAGCGGAGCTCGATTCGGTGGACACCGAAGGTGGCCCGCGAAACCTCCGCGTTCCACCGTCGAGGGGGTAGCCGTAGCATTTGCCGAAAATCGGGCGGATATGGCGTAGTGCCCGGTCGGTGATCCGCTCGGCCTGTTGGGTCGAAACGATCGTCTGTCTCGCCACCGGCTCCTGGCGGGCGCGGCGTATCCGCCCAGCTCGCCGACGATCCGATTCGGGCCAGAACTCGTGTGGGACGTAAGGGCCCGCAACCCAAGGTTGTCAGGAAGTGCAAAGTAGCGGGATCCTGACGACAGGCTGGTGAATTCTCAGGCTCGTGGTGCAGCACTGCTGACGATGCGGTGGATGGTGGAGCGGCCGACGCTGTATTCCTCGGCCAGGTCCGCCAGGCTCGCGTCGTCGGCGGGGTCGTGGTAGCGGCGGTGGATTGTTTTCCGTGCCGTGAGAGGAAGTTTCGGCTGCTTGCCCTTGAGCCTGCCTTTCGCGCGGGCCTTGGCCATGCCCTCGCGGGTGCGTAGGTGGTTGAGGTTGGCCTCGAATTCGGCGACCATGGCCAAGGTTTGCAGGAAGAGCTTGCCGAACGGGTCGTTCCAGTCGTAGATCGAGCTCCCGAGTCCGAACAGCACCTCGCGCTCGCGCAGTTCGGTCAGGGTCTGGCCTGCTTCGGCCATGTTGCGTGCGAATCGGTCGAACTTCGGCGTGGTCAGCACTACCTGTCGCCCGTCGATGGCCGCCGCGGCGGAGGTGACGGCGGCGAGTGCGTTGTCGAGCCCGGCCCGGTTCTTGCGGGTGGTCCCGGAGAACCCTTTGTCGATGAAGATCCGCTCACGCGGCACTCCGAGCGCCAATAGCTGCTCGGTTTGGATCTCGACGTCTTGTTCGTCGGTGGAGCAGCGGCAGTATCCGACGCGGAACGGCTCACCCATGCCGAAAGTGTTCCAGATAGCGGGGGTTGACCGGCACAGTCAGCGGAACACCTCTACGGAACACCGGTGAGCTGGGCCGACGTTGGCTCTGCGTGGTGTTCCGGTGGCCGATCCGGTTACGGAACAGGTCAGGGGGTGTTATCGGTGTGTGGGGGTGTGTTGTGGGTGAGGAAGTGGTTGACGTCGACGGTGAGGAACAGGGCGGTGGCGGTGGTGATCACGTGGGCGTGGTCGTTTTCGATGGTGGCTTGCAGGTGGAGTTTGCGGCCGTCGCGGGCGTGGATGTGGGCGCGGAGGGTGTAAGGGGTGTCGAGCAGGATCGGGGCGAGGTAGTCGATGGCAAGGTGGCGGGTGACCGCGGGTTCCCCGACGGTGTAGAGCAAGAGTCCGAACAGTTCGTCGAGGACGGTGGCGACCGCGCCGCCGTGGGCGATCGCGGGGGCGCCGACGTGGCGAGAGTCGAAGCGGTGGTGGGCGTGGACGCCGTGTGCGTCGCGGCGGGCGCGTAGCTGGTGGCCGTGGGGGTTGGCCGGTCCGCAGCCGAGGCAGTGGTCGTGGTGGGGTGGCAGGTCGGCGGAGTCGGGTGCGAGCACAGGGAAGGCGGGAATCCAGTCCGGGACCTGTCGGGGCTCGGGTGTATGGGTGCTGGGTGTGTTCTCGGTCATGGGCGCTTTCTGTGGGGTGTGTCTACCGTGCGGTGGTGAAGAGGATGTCGCAGTGGGCTTTGCGGGCGAGCTCGATCGGTGGGGTAGTCAGCAGCCGGGCCAGCAGCGGTGGCCGGTGGGGATCGGCGGTGACAATGAGGTCGGCGCCGGTGGCGGCGGCCAGGTGCAGCAGCGCGTGCGGGGCGGGTTCGGACAGGATGTGGGTTTCGATGTCGGTGGCGCCGTGGGCGAGGGCGTGCTGGTGGGCGGTCCGCAGGATGGCCTCGGTGGGAGTGGTGCCGCGTAGCTGGTAGGCGTCGGGTCCGAGCCGGTCGAGGTCCGCCCCGAGCTCACGTGCGTCGATGTGGTGGCGGGCGCAGATGATCAGGAGCCGGGCGTGGGTGGCGTGGGCGAGTTCGGCGGCGTGGTCGACCACACGGTAGGAGCGGTCGGATCCGTCGGTGTCGACGATGATCGTGCGATAGGCCGTCATGACGGGCGTCTTTCACGAGAAGGGAGCGTGTTTTGCGGGGGAAATGGTCGAGATGTATCGGCGGCGTGGTGCGCGGCCGGGGGCCAGTACTGCCAGCACGATCGCCCCGACGGTGGTGAGGGCGGCCAGGGCGAGCGCGGCCTGGCCGCTGCCGTGCACGAACGCGGCCTTGGCGAACTCGGCCAGCGGTGCGGCCACCGGTCCGGCCTGGTCGGCGACCTGCAGCGCCGCGGCCAGGGAATCGGCGACCGGGCCGCGGGCGGGCTCGGGCAACTGGGGCAGGGCGGGCTGGATGCGGTGGGTGTAGCCGGCGGCCAGCACGCTGCCGGCCACGGCGATCCCGATCGCGGCGCCGATCTCGCGGGCGGCGTCGTTGACCGCGGCGGCGACCCCGTGTTTGGCCTCGGGGGTGTCGGCGACGATGGCATAGGTCGCCGGCGCGGTGCACAATCCCAGGCCCGCGCTCATGATCAGCAGCGGCCACAGCAGGTCGAGGTAGTGCGCGGCGAGTGTCAGCCGGCTCACCAGCACCAGCCCGGCGGCGATGGTGAGCAGGCCGGCCACGGTCATCACCCGTAACCCGACCAGGCTCGACAGCCACGGCGCGATCACCGAGATCACGACCAGCGGCACCACCATCGGCGCCAACGCCAGCGCCGAGGCCAGCGGCCCGTAACCGAAGACCAGCTGCAGGTACTGCACAAGCAGCAGGAATACCCCGAAGGTGACCAGGAACTGGATGGTCACCGACAGCGACCCGGCACCGAAACCACGGCGGGCGAACAACCGCACATCCAGCAGCGGCGCCGCCGAGCGCAGCTCGACGACCACGAAGGCCGCCGTCGCGGCCACGCCGACCCCGGCGGCGGCGGCGACGAGCGGGTCGGCCCAGCCGCGCGCGGGGAACTCGATCACGGCGAACACGATCGCCGCGACAGCGACCGCCACCGCCACCGCGCCCACCCAGTCCACCTGCGGATGCTCGCGCTGGCGGGACTCGGCGATGGTGCACGCCAACCCCGCCAGCACCGCCCCGGCCACGGTCAACCCTACGAACACCGATAGCCACGACCATCGTTCGAGCAGCACCCCGGCACCGAGAATCCCCAGTATCGCCCCGGATCCGGCGACCCCGGCCCATATCCCCACCGCCCGGCCGCGATGAGCGGGGGCGAACCCTGCAGTGAGGATCGACAGCGTCGAGGGCATCACCAGCGCGGCGCCTGCCCCGGCCAGCGCGCGCGTCGCGATCAACCAGGCCGGGTCGGACAGCAGCAGCGGCAGCGCCGAGGCGGCGGCGAACACCACCAACCCCACCACCAGCACCACGCGGCGCCCGTAACGGTCACCGACGGCGCCGGCGGGCAGCACCAGACACGCCAGCACCAGCGTGTAGCCGTCGACGATCCAGGTCAGCTGGGCTTGGGTGGCCCCGGTCGCAAGCGCGATCTGCGGCAACGCCGAATACAACGCCGCCATCGCCGCGACCACCAGCGCCACCGCCAGGCACGACACCGCCAGCATCCACCACTGGGCCCTGGTCCAGCGGGCGATCTCGACAGTGTCCGTTCCGGGTGTGGCCACCGGCACCTCCCCGACTTTGAAGACCAACGGTATCTGTACGAGACCATTCGTATCATAGTGGTTGGGGGGTGGGATAGAGTTCACCCATATCAAGAGTTCAACGACACGAATTCGGAGGAAGGCGCGTCCATGACCGACCCAGGCCCGGCGGCGACCGACCCGCTCGCCGCGGACGACGAGCAGGCCGATCCGCGACTGGCGCGCTCACGCAACCGGTTGCTCGACGCGGCCACCCATCTGCTGTCCACCGGCGGTGTCGAGGCGGTCACCGTCGAGGCGGTCACCCGCGTGTCGAAGGTCGCCCGCGCCACCCTCTACCGGCACTTCGGCAGCACCACCCAGCTGCTCGCGGCGACTTTCGAACGACTACTTCCCCAGGTCGACACACCGACCGGCACCGGGCCCGTGCGTGAGCGGCTCCTGGCGCTGCTCGCCAGCCAGGCCGACCTCATCGAACAGGCTCCGGTGCAGATGACCACCCTGGCCTGGCTGGCGATGGGTTCCATCGGCGAGGACCACCCCGACCCGGCCGCGGTCACCTCGCTGCGCGCGCGCGTCATCGAGCAGTACCGCCACCCGTTCGACCAGATCCTCACCAGTCCCGAGGCCCGCGCGATGCTCGGCGAGCTCGACACCACCTTCGCCATCATCGAACTCCTCGGCCCGATCGTGTTCGCCCGTCTCACCGGATTACGCAGCATCGACCACGACGACTGCACCCGGCTCGTCGACAACTTCCTCACCGCCCACCGAACACCCACGCCAGCAGACACCGCTATCGACATCGCCACGCCGTAACCACGGGCCCCGGTTCCGCGCGGTCAGAACAAGGTGTCGCGCACCCGCAGCGGCCGGTACCCGGTCGGGCCCAGCTGGGCCAGCTCGGCGTCGATGTCGACCTCGATCGCGCCGAAGAAGTTGATGTTGGCACTGTGGGCCGGGCTGATGTGGGCCAGGACCTCGTCATCGATACGCTGCCCGGTCCGGCGCATCTGCTCGACAGCGAACCCGTAATACTCTGTGGTCCAGGCGATCACAGCGTTGGTCGTCAAGGTCAGGCACCAGGCCTGCTCGGTCTGGTCCTCGAGGTGGCGCGCCCGGATCATCCCCTCATGGGCATAGAGCAGGTCGCGGCGCAGCGCGTGCAGCGACTCGCCCTTGTTGAGCTGCCGCGAGATCTTGCGCCGGTAGTCCGGATCGGAGAGGTATCTCGCGGCGTAAATGGTGCGCCGCAGCGCCCCGTACTCCTTGAGCGCCGCGGCCAGGGTGTTCTGCCGCCCCGACGCCGACAGCTTGCCGACCAACAGCGACGCGGTGGCGTGCCCGAACTTCAGCGATCCGGCCAACCGCAGCAGATCGTCCCAGTGCTCGGCGATCAAACCCAGGTTCGGCCTCGGGGAACAATGGAACAGCCGTTGGCGCTAAGGACTTGATCTTGGGCGAGGCCGGTCACGTCCGGGCCATCCAACGCAGGTAGATCGGGGGAACATCGGTACAGCGGTTAACGCCAAGCCGGTGATCTTGGTCCGGGGCTGACGGGTCGCCTGGCCGTGCTCGGAGCGTCCCGAAGGGAATCCGCCCAGGTGGTGTGGATGATGAGGCATGGCGTGCGACGAGGACCGTGGCTGGGCTGAGACCACCATCGCTGGGCTGCACGTTCGTGGTGACCGCGTCACCGGGATGCGGCTGCTGGGCTGGGAAGGTGTCCTGCCGCTCTCGGTGGTCAGGACGGTCGTGTCTGCCGACAGGGAAGGCCTTTCGACCTCCCCAGGTGCCATGGCCTTTCCCCGGTCGGCTCCGGATGGCTACCCGCTCGCTCCGGTCTCACGCCGTCATAGCTGACGGCCGGCGGCGTCTCCGCCGGGGTCGTCGGCCAGCACGATCGCGGTGGTGATCCGCTTGCCCACGGGTTCGCGGTGGATGGCGAAGCTCTGGCCGACGGCCATCACGATCTCCAGCCCATGCTGACCGATGCGGGTCGGGTCGGGCGCGAGGATCGCGGGCGGGGTGGGGTTGCTGTCCCAGACGGTCACCTCGATGGCGCCGCCGTTGATCTCCAGAGTGAGCAGGCAGGGGCCGGGCGCGTACTTGCGGGCGTTGGTGACCAGCTCGCTGACCACGAGCTGCACCATGCCCATCGCCCGTGCGGACACCGGCAGCCCGTGTACGGCCTGCACATCGGTGAGGAATCCACGGGCGAGGTCGCGGGCGACGGCGATGTCCTCGCTGCCCTCGAACGCGCCGGAGACCGAGATGACGTCCCCCAGCAGCGAGGGCCTGTCCTCGCCGTCTGCTGTCTGTTCCATGCCGCCCCGCCCCCCCCGTACTCAAACGCGCTGCGGCCCGTTTACCCCCGAACCTTCACATCAGGCGTGCGCGGGCTGGCCTGGGTGTCCCCGGGCGTGTCTGTCTCGTCGTCCTCGGTGCCGTCGGGCCAGCGGCCGAACGGCCCGGCCTGGCCGGGGCCTTGGGCGCCGAGTACGCCGGGCCCCTTCGTGCGGTGCGGCGTGCGGATCACGCGCCCTCCCCTTCGCGTCGGGCCTGCGCCAGCAGCGCCGCCACGACGTCGTCCGTCTGTTCCTCGCTCTGTTCAACGAGCGTGTCCAGCACGCCGTCGCCTTCGAGGACCTGCCGGGTGAGCCGTTCCATCAGCTCGGGGTCGGTGCCGCTGCCGGGGCCGGTGAGGTCCACCCGCATCGGGCGGCGCGGGGCGATGATCTCCGGCCCGGCCGGTTGGCCGGTCTCCTCGGCGTCGGCGAGCGCGCGGTAGACGGAGGCGACGGAGGGGTGCTGTCCGGCGTTCTTCCCGGTCTTGATGGTCAGCTTCTTGGCGATCTCGGGGACGGGCACGCCCTTGTCCTTGAGCGCGCGGGCGAACAGCAGCATGTCGTCGTCGATGACCTTCGGCCGTCCGCCGTGGTTGCCCTTGGTCGCGGCGGCGACCTGGCCTTCCAGGGTCTTCTCCCGGATGTAGTTGCGGTCGAGCTGGGCAGCGACGGCGAGGACGGCGAAGAACATGGCGCCCATGCCGTTGGGGTCGTAGATGCCGGTGAGGGGGCCGGTGAGGAGTTCGAGCTGGACGCCGGCCTTCTGGAGCTGGTTGGACAGGGTCATCAGCTCGGCGGCGTTGCGGGCCAGGCGCTTGAGCTCGTGGACGGTGAGGATGACCTCCTGGTCGGGGGCGGCCTCCTTGATGTCGTACGCCAGCTTCAGCGCCGCCTCCAGCTTTGGCCGCGTCTTCACGCGCGTGCTGATCTTCTCGGAGAAGATCCGCTTGCAGACCGGTTCGAGCGCATCCAGCTGGCTCTGCAACTCCTGCTGCGCGGTCGAGCAGCGCGCGTACCCGATCCGGATCGGCTTGGCCGCCGCGGCGGCCGGCAGAGCCTCGGCGGGCGGACCGGGCTTCCACGGCCGTCCCGGGCCGCGGTCCTCGGGCACGAGGACGTCGAGTTCCTCGCGGAGCGCGGGCACGAGGATGAAGCGGGCCGTGTGGTACTTCGTCGCGGTCTTCCCGCCGCGCGTGCGGCAGGCACTGCCCGCCGGGGCTTCACACTTCGGACAGTCGTTTCGTTCTACCGCGTTTGCGGCTTGATCGGGCGTCAGATCCACCCCGGAAGTCTGTCAGAACTGTCTCGCACAACGTGCGGGTTCTGAGAGGACTTCTGCGAACGGCGACCTGCGGAAACGTGATCCACTTCGGGCCTCTCGCAGAACTCTCGCAACTGTTCATTTATGAGAGACCCCCAGGGTGATCCTGCGCCGGCTGCCCAAGCCGAGCGCGGGCCGTCTCGCTATCGGGTGAGGTCACGGGTGAGGCGTTCGGCGGCTTGGGCGTACGCCTCGTTGTAGGTGGGGAACTGCGCGATGGACTCGGTGAGGGCCTCCAGGGGCAGGCGGTGGCGGATGGCCAGGGCTGCGGTGTGGATCCATTCGCCGGCCTGGGGTGCGATGGCCCAGGCGCCGATGAGGGTGCGGCGGTTGCGGTCGGCGATCAGCCCGAGGGTGCCGGAGGGGTCTTTCTGGTAGGTCCAGGGGCGGGCGATGGCGTCGGCGAGGGCGAGTTCGGTGGTGGCGGTGTCGATTTCTTGGTGGCGGGCCTGTTCGGTGGTGAGGCCGACGGCGGCGATCTCGGGTTCGGTGAAGATGACGCGGGGGACTGCGGTGTAGTCGGCGGGGCGAGGGGTGCCGAGGATGGCGTCGGTGACGATGCGGGCCTGGTACTTGGCGACGTGGGTGAACATCGCTACGCCGGTGACGTCGCCGAGCGCCCACAGTCCATCGGTCAGGCGGCCGTGTGCATCGACGGCGAGTTCACCGCGGGAGCCGGTCTGAACACCGGCATTTTCCAGGCCGAGTCCGCGGGTTCGGGGGGTGCGGCCGGCGCCGAGGACGATGACGTCGGTGCGCACGGTGGTGTTGTCGTCGAGTTCGACGACCGTGTCCGTGCCGTCGCGGCGGGCGGCGCGGGCCTGGGTGTTCAGGCGGATGTCGATGCCGTCCGCAGCCAGGTGCTCGGCGGCGATCTCGCCCAGGCGGGGCTCTTCGCGGCCCAGCAGCAGCGGGCCGCGCTGGACGACGGTGACCTGGGTACCCATGCGGGCGAGGAACTGGCCGAGTTCGGCGGCCACCGCGCTGCCGCCGATGATCAGGGCGCGCTGGGGTATGTCGGTAAGGGTGGTGGCCTCCCGGTTGGTCCACACCGGTACCGTCTCCAGGCCCTCGATGGGGGGCCGGGTGGCTTCGGAGCCGGTGGCAAGGATGATGTGTTCGGCAGTGAGCTGCCGGCCGTCGACGTCGACGTGGCCGGGGCCGGTCAGGCGGGCGGTGCCCTTGATGACCGTGGCGCCCTGCTTGCGGTAGCCGTCGGCCTGGGCGGAATCGTCCAGGTGGCGGATCATGTAGTCGCGGTAGTCGCGTACCTGCGGCCAGTTGAGGGCGGGCCGCTCGAGACCGGCGGTGTGGGTGGCTTCCGCGCGTGCCTCGGTGGGGCGGAGCAGGGTCTTGGAGGGGATGCAGGCCCAGTAGGCGCACTCTCCGCCGATCAGTTCCTGTTCGATGACGGCGACGCGCCGGTCTGCGGCCAGTAGCCGTGAGGCGGCTACCTCCCCGCCCGGCCCCATGCCGATCACAATGGCGTCGAAGTGCTCGCTCATGATCCTCCTCCGATCCGAGCGCCCGGCCCGGGTCTGGGCTGTGGTCCGTACGGTGGCGGCTTCCCGCCGGCGGGTGGGTCAGTGCCGGGTCCGGTGTTCAGCCTGGCCTGCTGTTTGCCGGGCCGCAGCCGGGAGGGTGCAGCAGGGTTCTTCGCCCGGGCGGCCGGCGGGCGCAGCGGCGGGGGCGGTGTCGTCGTTCGCCGTGCAGCAGCCGGAGGCGGGTTGTCGGGGTGCGGGGACGCGCCGGTGGTGGCGCCAGTAGGCGGTGATCACGGCCAGCACCGCGAGGGCGGCCAGGGTGGCCAGGATGGTGGTGTGGGCCTGGATGAAGACGGAGGCGGTGGCGGAGAAACCGGCCAGAGCGCCCGAGGTGGTGCTCATGGAGGTGCTGCCGGCGGTGGCGGGGGTCCACCAGTACCAGGTCAGATACGCGCCGGTCAGGACCAGGACGGCGGCGGTGACGCGAGGGCCGTAGCGGGCCAGCGCGGTGACCTTCCGGGTGAGGGCGGACCCCGCGGCCGCGGTGGTCAGGGAGATGAGCAGCAGGACGGTGGCGGATCCGGCGGCGTACACGGCGAAGAGCAGCAGGAGACCGGCGTAGCTGGCGGTGGCCTGGGCCTGGGCGATGACGGCGAGGAGCACGCCGAAGGTGCAGGACAGGGACGCGGCGGCGTAGCCGATTCCGAAGACGGCCATGCGGCGGGCGGTGGGCGGGCCTTCGGCCGCCCGGCCACCGGAGGCGGGCAGCCGGAGGGTCAGGGTCCGGCCGGTCAGCCCGGCCAGGCCGAGCAGCAGCAGGATGACGCCGGTGGCCAGCCCGAGCCAGGGGGCGGCGGAGATGAGGGCGCGGGCTCCGGCGCTGACGACGAGCCCGGCGGCGGCGAGCGTTCCGGCGAAGCCGAGGGTCAGCGCGACACCGGAGCGCAGCGCGCGGCCGAGGCGCACGGGCAGCGGTGAGGTGTCGGTGTCGCCGAGGGCAGAGGTGATCCAGGCGGGCAGCAGGGCGAACCCGCAGGGGTTGACCGGTGCGATCATCCCGGCGGCGAACGCGAGGGTGAGCAGGCCGTTCACTTGGCGCCCGCCTTCTCCAGGGCGGCCTGGATCGCCTCGGGGCCGGGGTCGGTGGCCCGGTAGGTGACCTTGCCGGCCGGGTCGACGACGATCAGCGTGGACAGCGCGGCGACCTGGTACCGCTGGGAGAGCGTGGCGTTCTTGTCGATGACCGCGGGCAGTTGGGGTGCCTTGATGTAGTCGAGGAACTGCCGGATGAGCTGGGGTGATTCGCCCGGGTCCATGTCCACCGCGAGGACGTTCGCCTTGCCGTTCAGCTCCTTGCCGGCCTTGGCCAGGGACTTGGCTCCTTCGGAGCATTCGCCGCAGCCGACGGAGAAGAAGAACACCGCGGTCGGCTTCTCGCCCGGCACCTGGATCTTCTCGTCGCTGATCGTGGTCACCTCGGTGCCGTCCTTGGACACCGACCCCTTGGCGGTGCCGCCTGCGGCGGTGGTCTTGGCCGGGGTGGTCCCGGTGCCGCAGGCGGTGGCGCCGGCCGCGAGGGCGGCAGTGGTGGCCAGGGCGAGGAGGGTGCGGCGGCGGGGCGGGAACATGGTCATCGGGAGCGGGGGCCTTTCTGGTCGGCCGGGGTGGGCGAGCGGTCCCGGTCGGCGGAGCGCGTGGTGGGCGGGCAGCAGGCACTGCGCCGTGCGCGGTGGCGGATGACGGCGGTCACGGCGGCGGCCAGGGCGAGGACCGCGGCGGCGATCACCCAGGGGTTGCCGAGGATGCCGCCGACCGCGCCGAGGGCGCCGGCGGCGATGAGGGCGGGCCCGGCGCAGCAGGCGATCATCAGCAGGGCGGCGCCGATCCCGGCGCCGGCCAGGCCGGCGCCGGAGGGCTCGGAGTTGTTCCGGCGTGGGGGCCGGTGGGTGGCGGGCATGGCGGTGGTGCTCCTTGCTGGGTCAGTCCTGGCTGTCGGGGATGCGGGTGCAGCAGGACAGGGCGGCGGCGTTGTCCGCGGCCAGCGAGCGGGCCAGGATGATCAGGTCGGCCACGCGCGGGTCGCCGACGGAGTAGCGCAGCTTCTTGCCGTCGCGGCGAGCGGTGACGTAGCCGCAGTCGGTGAGGCAGGACAGGTGCACCGAGACGCGGGGCTGGGAGATGCCGGCGTAGGCGACGCAGTCGGCGGAGGTCCGCTCGCCGCGAAGGATGTACTCCAGCAGCTTCAGCCGGGTGGGGTCCGACAGGGCGCGGAAGAACTTCGCCACCGTGTCCAGATGGGTACACGGCATCTCCTGCGGGCCCTCCTGAGTGGAAGGGGCGGGGGCAGTGACGCGGTCGGACATGCGGGCCTCCACAACTGGAATTATTCGCCTGGCCGCATAGTATGGTCGTGGTGAGCTATTCGGCAAGGCGCATAGAAGCGGTCCCGGTCACACGGGACCCGGGACGCGAGGAGGTGCTGCGGTGAACGCAGCGGACAACGGCTACGACCTGGCGGTCATCGGCTCCGGCGGCGGGGCGTTCGCCGCCGCGATCGCCGCCCGTCGCAAGGGCCGCTCGGTGGTGATGGTCGAGCGCGGCACGACCGGCGGGACGTGCGTGAACACCGGCTGTGTGCCGTCCAAAGCGCTGCTGGCCGCCGCCGAGGCCCGCCGCAGCGCGCTGGAGGGGCAGCGTTTCCCCGGCATCCGGACCGAGGCAGGGCCGGTGGCCTTCGACGCGCTGATCGACGGCAAGGACAAGCTGGTCCAGGAGATGCGGGCGGAGAAGTACACGGACCTGGCCGCCGAGTACGGCTGGGACATCCTTGAGGGCACCGCTCGCTTCACCGGCAGCCCGGACAGCCCCGCCCTGGACGTGGCGCTTGTCGGCGGCGGCAGCCGCCGGATCGAGGCCGCGCACTACTTGATCGCGACCGGATCCGCTCCGTGGGCGCCGCCCGTGGACGGCCTGGAGGAGGCCGGTTACCTGACCTCCACCACCGCCATGGACCTGGACGTACTGCCTAAGAGCCTGTTGGTCCTGGGTGCCGGGTATGTCGGGCTGGAGCAGGCTCAGCTGTTCGCCCGCCTGGGCGCCAAGGTCACCGTGGTGGCCCGCAGTCGTCTGACCTCCGGTGAGGAACCCGAGATCTCCGCCGCCCTGCAGGACGTCTTCGCGGACGAGGGCATCACCGTCCACACCCACACCCGCCTGACCGCGGTGCGCCGTGACTCGGGCGAGGTCGTGGCGACCGCCCGCACCGGCGACGGCCGCGAGGTTCAGCTGCGCGCCGACGAGCTGCTGGTGGCCACCGGCCGCCGTCCGGTCACCGACGGACTCGGCCTGGAGGCGGTTGGAGTGGGGACCGGCGAGCGGGGCGAAGTCGTCGTCGACGGGCATCTGCGTACGGCCAATCCGCGGATCTGGGCGGCCGGGGATGTCACCGGGCACCCCCAGTTCGTCTACGTCGCCTCCGCCCACGGCGCGCTGATCGCCGACAACGCGTTCGACGGTGCCGGGCGCACGGTGGACTACCGCCACCTGCCCAGGGTCACCTTCACCAGCCCGGCCATCGCCTCCGCCGGCCTGACCGACGCCGAGGCCGTCGCCCAGGGCTACACCTGCGACTGCCGCGTCCTGCCGCTCGAGTACGTGCCGCGCGCGCTGGTCAACCGCGACACCCGCGGCCTGATCAAGCTCGTCGCCGACGCCTCCACCGGCCGCCTGCTGGGCGCGCACGTCTTGGCCGACGGCGCCGGTGACGTCGTCGCCACCGCCGTCTACGCGCTGGCCAACCAGATGACGGTGCAGCAGATGGCCGACCTGTGGTGCCCCTACCTGACCATGGCCGAGGGCCTGAAGCTCGCCGCCCAGACCTACACCCGCGACGTCACCAAGCTGTCCTGCTGCGCCAGCTGAAACCGCCGGGAAGGATCGATCATGAGTGGGAGCCGGACGCGGCCGATGACGGTCGGCGAGCTGTCCCGCCGGACGGGGGTGCCGGTCAAGACGCTGCGCGAGTACACCGACCTCGGGCTGATCTACACCCTGGGCCGCAGCCCGGCCAACTACCGGCTCTACACCGCCGACGCGCTGTGGTGCGTGCGGTTCATCGGCGAGCTGCGTGGCCTGGGCCTGACCGTCGCCGAGATCCGGGAACTGACCACGGCGTATCTCGACGGCCCCCCCGGGCCGGTGGGTTCGCACCTGGCCGAGCTGCTGCACCGCTCCCGCGAACGGCTGCGCCAGCGTATCGCCGCCCAGCAGCAGATCCTGGACCGGATCGAGAAGTTCCAGGTCGAACACCGGGCGGACCTGGCGGAGGGCGACCTGTGCTGGGCCGGCGACCCGCAGCGCACTTGACCCTCACCCCGGGGGCAGACCCTACGGTCGGCACGCATCGGACCCATCCACCCAAGGAAGGAACGCGGTCGTGGACACCGACACCCAGGACTTCGCCCCCCGCTTCACCGACTCGCTCACCAGCGCTCCCGGCCTGGAACTGGCTCTGCTGCGGCCCCTGCTGACGCTGCTGGCGGCCGGTGAGCCGGTCACCGTCGACCAGCTCGCCGCCGAAACCGGCCGCACCCGTGAGGAGATCCGCCAGGCGCTCGCGGCCATGCCCGACACCGAGTACGACACTCAGGGCCGCGTCACCGGCTACGGCCTGACGCTCAACCCCACCCCGCACCGCTACGAGACCGACGGCCGCACCCTGTACACCTGGTGCGCGCTCGACACCCTGGTCTTCCCCGCCGTCCTGGGCCACACCGCCCAGGTGACCTCCCCCTGCCGCGCCACCGGGGAGCCGGTGCGGCTGACCGTGCCCCCGGACGGGCCCACCAGCGTGGAGCCAGCCGGTGCGGTCGTCTCCCTCGTCGCCTGCGAGACTCCGGCCTCCATCCGCACCAGCTTCTGCAACGAGATCCACTTCTTCACCAGCGCCGCGGCCGCCGAGGACTGGCTGGCCGGCCACCCCGGCTCCCGAGTGCTGCCCGTCGCCGACGCCTACGCCATCGAACAGCCGCTCATCCACCAGATCCTCACCGGCACCTCCTCGTCCGGCTGCTGCTGAGCACCCCCAGGGGTGGTCGCGGCCCGCGGCCACCCCGAAGGGGGCCGACAGGAAGGAGAGCACCATGAAGACCACTGCTGATCTGCTCACCGACGCCGTCATCGCCCCGGTCGCCGGGTACGCGGCGACGAAGGTGATGGAGCCGGTGAGCATGAAGCTCTACCAGCTCGAATCCGACGAGACCCGCCGGCGTGAGGACGCCGCCCGGCCCGGCTCCCCCTCTCAGATCGCCGCCGACAAGACCCTCGGCCTGCTCGGCATCCACCTCGACGACAAGGCGCGGGAGCGGGCCGGGACGGCGTTCCATTACGGGCTCGCCATCAGCTGGGCTCCGGTGTACGCGGGGGTCGCCGTAGTATTGGCCGAATTTCGGGCGGATATGGCGTCGCTGCTGGTCAGTGGGTGCGGGAAGTGCCGGGGCCGATGAGGCTGGTCAGTTCGCGCATGGCCTGGGGTGCGGGTTTGAAGTAGCGGCGCAGGTTCTCGGCCTTGCGGTGGCGTGACTTGGCCATGAGTTCGAGCAGGCTTGCGCCGGATTCGCCGAGGTGTGTGAGGCCGGAGTGGCGGAGTTCGTGGAGGTCCCATCCGGTGCCGGGGCCGTCGGTGGCGGTGGCGGCGTCGAGGAGGTCGCGGGCTTGGTCGTAGGACAGCCGCGCGTGTTCGGTGTCGGGGCACAGGTCGCGGTCGGCGAGGTATTTTCCGGGTCCGGGTCGGCGGTGGGTGAGGAATACCGGCCCGTGGGTGCGGCCGCGGAGCAGCCGGGGCAGGAGCCGGGCGGTGCCGGCGTCCCAGTACACGGTTTCCAGGACGTGTTCGTGGTGGGTGGCGCCGCGGCGGCGGGTGCGGGGTTTGGCGCCTTTGGATTTGACCCGGGCGCAGCGGCCGGCCAGGTCGAGGTCTTCGATGTTGAGCTGGAGCAGTTCCTCGGTGCGGGCGCAGGTTTCGTAGAGCATCCGCCACAGCGTCTTCTCCCGCAGGCCGATGTCGCGGCGGGAGATGAGCCGGTCGATCGCGGTCCGCGAGCGCACCGGTGTCTGCGAGTCCGGCGGGGTCGATCGGGCGGCCGAGGACGGGACTGCCGGGGCGGTCCAGCCTTGCTCGCGGCACCAGGACAGCCATTTCGCGACCGCGGCGCGGCGCGCGTTCCAGGTGTTGACCGCCGCTTGGCCCCACAACGCTTCCAGCACGGCGCCGATTTCGGCGTCGGTGACCGAGTCCAGAGCACGGCTGGCACCGATCAGCCCGTCGGGGCCCCGGCCGTCGATCGCGTCGACGGTCTTGACGATGGCGATGCCGTAGGCGCGGCGGGTGTTCGCCGAGCCGATCGTGTCGAGGAACGCCTCGGCGGCGGTGCGCAGGGTGCGCGTCGGCGCGGTGCGTAGCCGTGTCACCTTCGCGGCCATCGGTTCCCCGTTTCCGGCTTGCCCCGGATAACAGGGCTGCTTCGTGTAGGCGCGACGGTGGGTCCGCCGCAGGTCGAGTTTCACGCTACCCCGGATAACAGCCCGTTATCCGGGGCGAGCGAACCGGTGGGTTATGCGGCCGCCGGGTGCAGCAGGGCTGCGAGGTCGGGTGGTGTGGGCATGGTCTGGCGCAGCCCGACATGCGCGCGGCCGGTGTTGCCTTCGGGGGCGAGCCCGGCCAGGGAGCCGGGGGCGGCGACGATGATCCGGATGATCTGGCCGAGGGCTTCGCGGCGGTCGCGCTGGCGCACCGCCAGGGCGAGCATGGCGAGGTGGTTGGCGGTGTGTAGCCACGGGTCGGGCTGGGACAGGATGTGGGCACGTTCGAGGTGGGCCCAGCGCTGGGCGGGGTCGGGTGTGGTCTTGGCGGCGTGCATTTCGTCGTGGTAGCGGGCGCGGGCTGCGGGCGGGATGGTCGGCACGGCAGGTTCCTTTCGAATGGTCGATGTGTCCGGCGGAACGGGTGGTCAGGCTGTTGTGACCTGTTCGGCGGTCTCCGACGTGGGGGTGGTGTCGGGTGCGAAGTGGCAGGCGCCGTGTCGGGTGAAGGGTTCGGCGAGCTGGGCCAGGTAGCCGGTGGGGTAGTCGGGTTTGGCGGCCATGCCGAGGTCGGTGCTGGTGAACCGGCGTGCCGGGTCGTAGCTGTGGGTGCGCAGCAGGTGGTCCCAGATGAGGGTGAACAGCCCGAAGTTGACGTCGCCGATGCCGGCCCATTTCAGGTGGTGGAACCGGTGGCCCTCGTTGAGCGCCAGGACGTGTTTGAGGGGACCGATGCGGTAGTCGGCGTTGGAGTGCTGCAACAGCAGCTGCACCGCCACCGCCAGCGACAGTGCGGCGGCGACCGGGACCGGGATCCCGGCCAGCAGCAGCGGGGTGACCCCGGCGGTCATCTCGATGGTTTGGTGCAGGGGGTGTTTCATCAGGCCGTTGAGCCCGTAGAAGCGGGTGACGCTGTGGTGCACGGCGTGGAACCGCCACAGGATCCCGATCTTGTGGCTGGCGTAGTGGGCCAGGGTGATCCCGAGGTCGGCGACCAGGACCGCGATCAGCACCTGCATCACGAACGGCCAACCGTGCGGCCAGATCCCGTCGCCGGGAATGAGCGCGGCCAGAGCGGGGATGGCGGCGACGCTGGCCAGGATGAGGGTTTCGTTGACGAAGCCGTGGACGGTGTCGCGGCCGGTGTCGCCGTGAGAGGCATTCCAGGACACCTGATACGGCAGCACGCGTTCGGCGGTGAACGACACCGCGACCGCGACCCCGAGCAGGGCGATCAACCAGGCCTTGTGGGCGCCGCCGGCGGCCACGGCGATACCGACACCGTTGATACCGAGCAGCATGAACGGTGCGTAGCCGTAGCGGATGAGTGGGCGGGCGAGCAGCGTGGACATGGATTCAGCCTCGCGCTCAGGCGCGGAAGGGGCTTGAAGAAACCGGCTGACTTCGCCTCGCCGAGTGGCGGCCGAGGTGGAGGTCATCGCAGGGCAGGACCTGACCGGCGGCGGCCAATGGCCCGGGTGTCGCACCGAATGTCAGCTACACCCCGGCTACAGTCTCGAGTAACCCTTCATGCTTGGGGTGGTTGTGGTTGGTGTGATCGGTGGTGCGGTTCGGGTTGTGGAATGCGGACCGGCCGCCGCGGTTTCTACCGAGGTAGGAGTACTGGTGCCGAACTACGCCCGCAAACGAACCATAACGCTTCCCCTGGTCGCGGTCGCTGTGGTCGCGGCGCCGGTCGTGGCCGGTTTCCTCGGTGGAGGGGGTCAGTACCGGTTCTCCAACGACAGCGGTCCGGGCCAGCGTGCGCAGACCAGGACCGCTGTGGTCGCGCTGTCGGAGTTTCCGACGGCGGTGGTGGCGTTGCGTGAGCTGGCCGGGATGCCGTTGCCGGACCTGCGGGTCGGTGATCTTGCGGTGGTCCCGGGTGCGCCACCGCTACCGGAGGGTTCGCGGGTCGGGCCGATCGGTTTCATCGCCGGCGAGGGAGCCGCGCCGATCTCGGCCCGGACACCGGCGTTGGATGCCGGCGTGGTGCCCGAGCAGTTGGCCGATCGAATCGGAGCGCAGGTCACCGAGCTCACTCACCGGGGTCGTTTCAGCATGATCGGTTTGACAGCGCCGGACTTGGGGGGCATCACCACGATGGTGCGAGCCCGCCAACTCGATGGTTCCTGGGGTCCGTGGTTCCAGGCCGGGACCGACGACAGTGTTGCGGCCCGTCGCCCGGGCCCGGGACGCGTGCAGGGCAGTGAACCTGTCTATGTCGGCGACACTGACGCGGTGCAGATCCTGAGTACCCGCGGGCCTGCTGAGGCAGGTCTGTCCGAACCTCAGGGGCCGAGCGCGATCACGGGGCCCGAGCGACTCGGTTCCGCGACCACGCAGCTGTCGGCGGTGTTGCTCGATCCAGGCCGCGACGAGGGGGATCTGTCGGCGATTGCGGCACCGCTGGCAGGTGGCGGGCCCCGGGTGATCAGCCGGGAGCAGTGGGGCGCCGACGAGTCGCTGCGCTGTGAGGACCCGACCTACGACGACGGCCTGGGCGGGATCGTGGTGCACCACACCGCGGGACGCAACGACTACAGCAAGGCCGAGTCGGCGGCGATCGTGCGCGGCATCTACGCCTACCATGCCGAAACGCTGGGGTGGTGCGATATCGGCTACCACGCGCTGGTGGACAAATACGGTCAGATCTTCGAGGGGCATTTCGGCGGTTTGGACCGGCCCGTGCAGGGCGCGCACACCGGGGGGTTCAACGAGAACACCGCCGGGGTGGCGTTCATGGGTAACCACGAATCCGAAGAACCGTCCCAGGCGGCGATCACCGCGATGGGGCAGTTCATCGGGTGGCGCGCGCGTGTCGCGGGATTGGATCCCCGAGGGACCACCACCATGATCTCTGAGGGCACCGAATACACCCCGTACGGCGAGGGCGAACAGGTGCAGCTGCCGGTGGTGTTCTCCCACCGCGATGTCGGTAACACCACCTGCGCCGGTGATGCTGCGTATGCGCTCATGGATCGTATTCGTTCCATCGCGGCGGGTACGAGCCCGGGTGCGGGGCCCGGGCAAGCTCCGGGCGGCCCGGACTCGTCTGCGGTGCCCGATCCCGATGCTGATGCCGATGTGTCGACGTTGGCGGCGCTGACGGGCAAATTGTTGGATTTGGTCGACCGCAGTGTGCTGGCCCGGTACTGGGTCGATACCGGTGGACCGCAGGGGCGGCTGGGGCCGGCCGCCTCGGAGCTGGTGTTCACCGCCGACGGCGCACAGCAGGCCCGATTCGTCCACGGTTATCTGTTCCAGGCTCCCGACGGTCGGGTCTACGAAGTTGCCGGGCGCATCGGGCAACGGTTTGCCCAGCTCGGCGGGAGCGACGGCGTGCTGGGTGCGCCACGCAGCAACGAGTACCCCGTGCCCGGTGGTGTGCGGGTCGATTTCGATCGCGGATCGTTGGTGTTCAACCGGGAGACCGGTGTCGTCACCACGTTCGGACCACCCCAACCGGATCCCGATCATCCGACGCCCTCGACTACGTCCGCTGAAATTCCACCAGCACCTGCACCCGTAGCCGCGGAGGCTGTACCGGCACCGCCTCCAGCGTCCACCGGCTCGGCCGAAACTGCGCCGAGTCCACAGTGAGGTAGTCCGCACGTCGCGAGCAGCGCTATGCGGTGGTGGTTCGGTCACGCACTGGTGGCGGCCGCCATCCGGTGGCGGTCAGCGCTTCGGTCGGTGAGATGCCGATCAGGTCGCGGCAGGTGCGGGTGAGGTGGGCGCTGTCGGCGAATCCGGCTGTGTGCGCGGCCTGGGTCAGGGATCCGCCGTCACGCACCACGGTGAAGCCGAGCTGCAATCGTACCCACCGCCGCCACGCCACATAGGGCAGTCCGACCTGGGCGGTGAAAATGTGCGAGAGGCGACTCGCCGACATCCCGATGTCGGCGGCGAGTTCGCTCAGCGGGGGTGGCCCTCCCACCCACTCGGTTGCCCGGCGCAGTGCCTCGGCTACGACCGGATGCGAGGACCGGCGCGCCGGGACGCCGGCGGACGCAGGTGGCGCGGGTGCGGTGACGCTGACCCAGGTTGTGGATGCCTGGCGAGGTTGCTCGCCCAGTCGGGCCAGCGCTGCGTGAGCGGTCGTGCTGTCAGGGTCGAGGAAGGCGAGGAATCCGCTGGTGCCGGGTTCGGTGTGGACCTGGTGGACCACCCCGGGTGGGATGATCGCTGTGACAGCGGGGATGGTGTGTCCGGTCGCGTCGGTCAGGATTAATCGTCCGCGTGCGACGAAGAGGACTTGCACGGCGGCGTGGGCGTGGGCAGGCGCGTCGCCGATGTCGCCGGTGAATGTCATGAGCCCGGGAGTCAGGGACACCCCACCGGACCAGCGCTGCCCGGCAGCCCTCACCTCCGCACCGCCCGTTGATGGCGGCGTCGGAGCAGCGATCGGTAATTCGGGCGCGGGGTCAGGCAAGTCACGGTGCCGCCCTTCTGGCGTGGTGATCTGGTTTGTGCGGACACGGAGTGTGCGTCAGAGGCCGAAGGCGCCGCCGCTGACGAGGATGACGATTCCGAGAACGATCAGCACGAGCGGGAACAGGATGTGTTCCCACCGTTCCAAGATCTCGGCAATAGTGCTGCGGGTGGTGAGGAACTTCGCGGTGATCACCAGCACCCCGACCAAGAGCAGGAACACGACCGAGTAGGCGATGATCGCTGCGGTCCCGACGGTGGCGAAGACCGGGACGTAGACGCCGATGTTGTCGCCGCCGTTGGCGAAGGTCACCGCCGCCACCGTCCAGACCGCGACCTTCTTGCCCTCGAACCGGTCATCGTCGTCGCCGTTGTTGCGCCATGCTCTCCAGGCGGCGAGCAGACCGAGCAGCAGAGGAATGAGCCCGAAGTAGGCGATGGCTTCTTCGGGCAGCAGCGCCGTGACTCCGAGCGCTACGAGGACCGACGCGGCGAGGATCGCTCCGAAACCGAGATATTGTCCGGTCGCGATGGCGGCCGTTGTTCCGCGGGTTCCCGCGCCGCGGGCGAAAAACAGCGAAAGCACGATGATGTCGTCGATGTTGGTCACCAGGAAGAGTCCGATGGCCTGCAGGATCGAGGTAACCATTCCGGCGGATGCCCTTTCTCGGGGAGTGCACTGCTGTCCGGCTGCCACGCGGTTGTGTCGCGTGCCGCAGCCGCTGTCAAGGAAGTGGCTATTTCAGTTTCGATCACGCGCCGGTGATGTCGGCGCGGGCGCAGGAGTGTGGTTGGGGAGTTTGGCGGCGATGGCCGCGGCCAGTAGTGCGCTGATGGCGGCGCTGGCGAGGAACACTGCGGACATGGCGTGGCTGTAGGCGTGGGCGCTGGTCGCGGCCAGATCGGCGCCCGCTTGGCCGGGAATCCGGGTCGCGGCCAGTTGTGCTCCGGCGATGTTGTCACGCGCCGCGCTGACTACTGGTTCGGGCAGGCCGCTCAGGTGGGGGTCGAGGTCGCGGGTGTAGGTGACGGTGAGCAGGGTGCCCAGGATGGCCACGCTGAACGCCGCACCGACCTGTCGAATGTCCATCAGCAACCCAGCTCCTGCCGCGCTGCGGTGCTCGGGCAGGCTCGCCATGACCGCATCGACAGCTGGCGCCAACGCCAGCCCGGCACCTAGGCCCACGGTCGCCAGGCACGCCGCGACGAAGCCGTAGCCGGAGTCGACGGTGATGCGGGATGCGAGCACGAATCCTGCCGCGGCGATCACCATGCCGATGACGATCGGGATTTTGGCGCCGAGTCGGGTGACGATTTTGTCGACGGCGGCTGCGGCGATGATGATCGCCAGCACCAGAGGCACTAAGCGCAGGCCGGTGCCGAAGGCGTCGTGGTGGCGCAGGATCTGCAGGTATTGCGGCAGCACGAACAGCACGCCGACCAGGGTGAAGGTGCCTGCGGTTGCGGCCAGGGTAGGCCAGGTGAAGGCCGGATTGGTGAACAGTGCCAGATCGACCAAGGGGTCGCGGGCACGGCTTTCCCACACCAGAAATCCCGCGATCAGCCCCACACCGGCTGCCAGAGCCGCGAGCACGACGGGATCGGTCCACCCGTACGCGGGAACCTGGATGATGCCGAATACCAGCGACGCCGTACCGGGCACGGCGGTGAGGATCCCGAGCCGGTCCAGCGGCGGTGCGTGCGGGTCGACCGATTCGGGCAACAGCACCGCACAGGCGACCAGGGCGGCGACACCGACCGGGACGTTGATCAGAAACACCGAGCCCCACCAGAAATGCTGCAACAACCAGCCACCGACGATCGGCCCCAGCGGCAACCCGACACCCAACGCGCCGACCCACACCGCGATCGCGCGACGACGCTGGTCGGGGCCGAACAGGGTCGGCAGGATCCCCAGCGACAGCGGCACGATGATCGCCGCGCCGATGCCCATGACCGCGCGGGCGGCGATCAGCGAGCCGGTGGACCCGCTGAAAGCGGCCCAGGCCGAGGCGGCGACGAAGGCGACTAAACCTGCCAGCAGGAGCCGTTTGCGACCGTAGCGGTCACCGAAGCCGCCGGCGGGCAGCATGAGCGCGGCGAAGACCAGGGTGTAGGCGTTGACGATCCACTGCAACTGGGTGGTGCTCGCGCCGAGGTCTTGGGCCAGGGTGGGCAGGGCGACGTTGAGAACCATCAGGTCCAGCCCGACGGTGAGCAGGGCGACGACCAGCGCCGCCAGCCCTGCCCACCGACGTGATGAGCCCGGCTCAGTCCCGGTCGTCGGCGTGGTGTTCGGGTGAGAGTGGTTCTCGCTCATCGGAGTTTCCGATCAGAGTGGCGACGATGAGGGCGGTCGCGCCGAGCACAATGAAGGTGTCGGCGAGGTTGAAGGTGGGCCACCAGCCGGTGTGCAGGTAGTCGGTCACCACACCGTCGGGGAACCGGTCGATCACGTTGGCAACCGCGCCGCCCAGGATTGCGGCGAGCGCGACGCGAGTGAGCAGGTTCGCGCGCGGCGCGACCACCCATCCGCCGACCGCGACCGCGGTGGTGATCACCGTGGTGAGGGTGAGCATCACCCAACTGGGTGCGTCGGCGGCGATCGAGAACGCGGCGCCGGGGTTGAACGCCAACCTCAGGTCCACCGGACCCGCCTCGATCGGTGCCCCGGCCAGCGTGGTCTGCGCCCACGCTTTGAGCGCGAGGTCGATACCGGCCAGCGCGGCCGCGGCAGCCACCCACCGCAGTCGCCGCCCCCACCGCGACACGGTGGGAGCAGACGACGCGGTGGCGGTCACGCGGGCGCTCCGGCCAGTACCGGTGCGGGCTTGGCCGCCGAATCGGGCAGCGAGGCCAGGGGTTTGGTGCGTCCGGCGCGGACACCGTTGGCGATGACGACGATCTCGGCGAGTTCGTGCACCAGCACCACCGCCGCCAACCCGAGAACCCCGAACAGCGCGAGCGGGATCAAGATCGTGATCAACCCCAACGACAAACCGACGTTCTGCAACATGATCCGGCGAGCCCGACGAGCGTGCTCGAGAGCCCGCGGCAGGTGCCGCAGGTCCTCACCCATCAACGCCACATCCGCGGTTTCGATAGCGACATCGGTGCCCATCGCCCCCATCGCCACACCCAGGTCGGCAGTCGCCAGTGCGGGGGCGTCGTTGACGCCGTCGCCGACCATCGCGGTGAAACGCCCCTTGCGCAGGTCGGCGACGATGCGGGCCTTATCCTCCGGACGCAGATCCGCGTGCACGTCTTCGATCCCCGCCTCAGCGGCCAAAGCGGCGGCGGTGCGGACGTTGTCACCGGTGAGCATCGAGACCCGGATTCCCAGCGCGTGCAATCGGTCGATGACCTCGTGTGCCTCGGGCCGCAGTTCGTCGCGCACAGCGATCGCACCGATCACCTGGCCGTCGAGCTCGATCAGCACCGCGGTCGCCCCCGCGTGCTGCATCCGTTCCACATCGGCGGCCAGAACACCCGGTTCGATCCAACCCGGACGGCCCAGCCGCGCCCGACGCCCGTCGATGCGGCCGGTCAACCCGGCGCCGGTGACCGCCTCGACGTCGGTGGCGGGAGCGACGGTCTCGACGGCGGCGAGGATGGCGCGGGCGAGGGGATGTTCGCTACGCGATTCCAGCGCCGCGGCGACAGCGAGCACTGTGGCCTGCTCGGCGCCGGTGACGGCCGAGATCTCGACGACTGCAGGCTGGTTCGCGGTCAGCGTGCCTGTCTTGTCGAGCGCGACCTCACGCACCCGACCCATCGCCTCGAGTGCGGCACCGCCCTTGACCAGCACGCCCAGCTTGCTCGCCGCGCCGATGGCGGCGACGACGGTGACCGGCACCGAGATCGCCAGCGCGCACGGCGAGGCCGCGACCAGCACCACCAGCGCACGTTCGATCCAGGTGACCGGATCCCCGAAGAGCGCGCCGATCACCGCGATGGCGGCGGCGGCGATCATGATGCCGGGCACCAGCGGTTTGGCGATCTTGTCGGCCAAGCGTTGAGCGTCGCCCTTGCGGGCCTGCTCGGCCTCCACGATCCGCACGATCCGCGCCAGGGAGTTGTCCTCAGCGGTCGTGGTGACCTCGACGGTCAGCACACCGGTGCCGTTGATCGACCCGGCGAACACCTCCGCCCCCGGCCCGGCTTCCACCGGTACCGATTCGCCGGTGATCGCCGAAACATCCAGCGCGCTACGCCCGTCGACGATCACCCCGTCGGTCGCCACTCGCTCGCCGGGGCGCACGAGCATCTGGTCCCCGACGCGCAGCTCCGCTGGGCTGATCACCATTTCGGTGCCCTCGCGTAGCACGGTGGCCCGGTCCGGTACCAGGTTCAACAGCGCGCGCAGCCCGCGGCGGGTGCGCGCGACCGCGTACTCCTCGAGGCCCTCGCTGATGGAAAACAGAAACGCCAGCATGGCGGCTTCGCCGACCTCGCCGAGGATCACCGCGCCGATCGCGGCGATCGTCATCAGCGTGCCGACCCCGATCTTGCCCTTGGCCAACCGTTTGAGCGTGGATGGGACGAAGGTGTAGGCACCGACGAGGAGCGCGGCGATCTCCAACCCCAACTCGACGGCGCGCGGGCCGCCGGTCCAGCCGACGATCAGTGCCGCGACCAGCAGCACTCCGGCGACCGCGGCGGCGCGCAGTTCGCTGACTTCCCAGAGCTTTTCGGGTTCGCGTTCCTCGGCCTCGCCGTCACCGGCGGGTTCGTCGTGGCCGCAGCCGCATGCGTCGCTCATGCTCGCACCTCCGCGCTCTCCGTCTCGGTGGTGGAGTCGGTGCCGTAGTTCGGGCACAACGCCACCGCATTGCCTGTCGCCGCGAGCAAGGTCTCTGCCGAGGCGAGTAGGTCCATCAACTCCGGGCGGGCCAGGCTGTAGAACACCTGCCGCCCTTGCGGACGCCCCACGACCAGCCCGCAGTCGCGCAGGCACGCCACATGCGCCGACACCGTCGACTGAGCCAGTCCGAGCCCGGCCATCAGGTCCGAGACCCGCGCTTCCCCGCACGCCAACCGGTGCACGATCGCCAACCGTGTCGCATCGGAGAGGCTGTGGAACAGTGCCACCGCCGGATCCAACCCCTGCGTCTCGACGAGGCAACCCCCGCCATCATTAATCGCCATAAAGCGATGATAGCTGCGAAACCTATTGATATCGAGTGAGAGTGTGATTAATCTCGTTTCAACGATTACATCGCGATATGGCGATCAATTCGTGGTCGCTACCGAGGGAGAACGCGTGAACCAGCAGAAGTCCGCCGTCGTCGAGAACTCGCCTCAGCAACCATCGCCGCCGGGCTCGCCCGGAGTGCTGTATCGGTGGGGCGTTCTGATGGCCCGGCGCAGACGTGCGGTCCTGGCGGTCTGGGGACTGCTGCTGGTGGTGTGCGCGGTGGCCTACCCGCTGCTCGAGAACCGGCTCGGTGCGATGGACTTCGGTGTCGAGGGCTCGGAGTCCACCGAGGTGGATCGCCTGGTTGCCCGGCACTTCCCGCAGTTCGGTACGGAACAGGCGGTCATCGTGCTGCAATCTGGCGCGGTCACCGCCACCGACGCCGAGTTCCGTGCAGCGGTGGCTCGCACGATCACCGTCGCCACCGCGGTCGAGGGCGTGGTCGAGGTCGTCGGCCCCTACGACGGGCTGCCCGGATCCCAGATCTCGGCCGACGGTCACGTCGCGATCGCGCTCGCCGGCATGGACGGCGACATGGCCGAACGCGCGAGAGTCGCGCGCGACCTGCAAGACGCCATCGCCACCACCGGCGACGATTCCATCGACGTGGGGGTCACCGGGTACTCGGCGGTACAGAACGCGGCCACCGAACTGCAGAACGCCGACCTGGCCCGCGCCGAGGCAATCGGCATCCCGGTCGCGCTGGTCCTGCTCGTCCTCGCGCTCGGCGCCCTGGCCGCGGCGGCGGTCCCGATCGCAGTGGCCATCGCCGGGATGCTGACCGCGATCGGAGTGTTGTTCACCCTCACCACTGTGACCGCGTTCGATTCGCTGACCGTGGCCATGGCCACCATGGTCGGCCTCGGCGTCGGTATCGACTACGCGATGTTCATCGTCAGCCGCTTCCGCGAAGAACTCACCCACCACACCGTCGCCGACCACGCCGCGATCTCCGGCGCCGTCGGCCGCTCCCTCGCCACAGCAGGCAAAACGATTCTGGTCTCGGGCCTGGTGGTGATGATCTCGCTGTGCGCGTTGATCATCATCCAGGCACCGATCTTCCGTGGCATCGCCATCGGCGTCGCCACCGCCGTCACCAGCATGCTCGCCGTCGCCGTCACCCTGCTACCCGCCCTGCTCGCAGCTTTGGGCCCGGCTGTCAACCGCGGCAGTCTCCCGGCCCGCTGGCGCCCTGCCGACAGCGCCACCGACACTTCGGGCGTTGTCGGTGGTCGCTGGGCGCGCTGGGCGTATCTCGTCATGCGCCGACCCGTCCTCTTCGGCACCGCGGCCGCAGCGGTGCTGGTCCTCGCCGCGCTGCCGGTATTCGGGATCCGCTACGGCCTCGACATGGGTACCACCGCCCTCGACGGCACCCCGACCGGACGCGCCAGCACCGCATTGACCACCAACTTCTCGCCCGGAGCACTCTCCCCGGTCGAGATCATCGCCACCGGCCCCGGCGACACCCCACTCACCGCAGACGCCGCAGCACGGGTCAACCGATTCTTGACCGAGATCGACGGCGACGCCCGCATCGACACCGTCCTGCCCGCCCAGCTCAATGACGGTCGAATGCTGGCGATGGCGATCCCCTCGGTCACCTTCGACTCGATGGCCGCCACCGACCTCATCCGCGACCTGCGCACCACAGCCGCCGACGCGACCGAAGCCGAGATCCGCATCGGCGGCAGCACCGCCGAATTCGTCGACCTCTCCGACGAAATGACCACCAAACTGCCGCTGGTCGTAGCCTTGGTGCTGACCGCCTCGCTGGTCTTCCTCATCGCCGCTTTCCGCAGTATCGCCTTGCCCCTCAAGGCCATCGCGATGAACCTGCTCGCCACGGGCGCCGCCCTCGGTATCACCGTCGCGGTGTTCCAGTGGGGTCTGGGCGAGAACGTCCTCGACTTCACTAGCCCCGGATTCGTGCAGGTCTACCTACCCACCGTGGTGTTCGCGCTACTGTTCGGGCTCTCGATGGACTACGAGGTGTTCCTGATTCGTCGCATCCGCGAATACTGGGACGCCAGCGGCGACAACCAGCGCGCCGTCGCGGCGGGGCTCACTCACACCGCGCGGCCGATCACCGCGGCCGCCGCGATCATGATCGCCATCTTCGCCAGCTTCGTCACCGCCGACATCCTCGAACTCAAACAACTCGGACTCGCCCTCGCGGTTGCGGTAGCCATCGACGCCGTCCTGATCCGCCTCGTACTCGTCCCGGCCCTCATGCGCCTGCTCGGCAAGTGGAACTGGTGGCTGCCCACCCCCGGCGTCCGGTTTACCACCGACACCCATGCAATCGAGGAACGCCGCTGAACCACGCGGCGATCACGATCTGACACGGCGATCACGACAGGTTGTATGCAGGCACTGGCCGCCCACCGAACCCGCACCGCCCAGGCACCATCCCCAGCGACAACGATCAGTGCCCGCGTCACCTACCGCAATCCGCAAAGGGCTCCGGCCGTCCCATCGCCCATGAGCACCGCCGATCCCAACACGGCGGGGATGACCATGCAGCCCGTCGCCGACGCCTACACCAGCTCACACGCCCCCTGCCGACGCCCTCGTCGACCCCCGCAACCGAGGCACCGTGCTGCTGACTCAGAACAGGGTGTCGCGTACCCGCAGCGGCCGGTACCCGGTCGGGCCGAGCGCGGCGAGTTCGGCGTCGATGTCGACCTCGATCGCGCCGAAGAAGTTGATGTTCTCGCTGTGGGCGGGGCTGATATGGGCCAGCACCTCGTCATCGATGCGGCGCCCGGCACGGCGCATCTGCTCGACCGCGAGCCCGTAATACTCGGTGGTCCAGGCGATCACGGCGTTGGTGGCCAAGGTCAGGCACCACGCCTGCTCGGTCTGGTCGTCGAGCTGGCGGGCGCGGATCATGCCCTCGTGCGCATAGAGCAGGTCGCGGCGCAGCGCGTGCAGGGACTCGCCCTTGTTGAGCTGGCGGGAGATCTTGCGTCGATAGTCCGGATCCGACAGATACTTCGCGGCGTAGACGGTGCGCCGGACCGCGCCGTACTCCTTGAGCGCGGTGGCCAGGGTGTTCTGCCGCCCGGACGCGGACAGCTTGCCGACCAGCAGCGAGGCGGTGGCGTGCCCGAACTTCAGCGACCCCGCCAGCCGCAGCAGATCGTCCCAGTGCTCGGCGATCAACTCCAGATTCGCTTTGCGGGTCATCAGCGGTCCGGCGTGCGGGAACCGGGCCTCGGTCTCGCGGCGGGGGCCGGGCCGGTACAGGGTGATCCGGCCCAGGTCCCGGATCCGGGGTGAGAGCTGCATCCCGAGCAGGTCGAACAACCCGAAATTCACCAGAGTCACCCCGTGGGTGTCGGTGGCGTGTTCGGTGATCGGCAGATCCGTGGCGTTGCCGAGGATTTCATCGAGCACGTAGTGCGCTTCGCGTTTGGTGGCGACGATGATCTTCGTGCCGTAGGTGGCGTGCTGATCGGTGACATGGGTGTAGGTCGACAGCACCCGGCCGCCGTGGATGACCATCTCCCGCGCCGAAGTCGACTTACCGCGCACCGGGAACCGCTGCCCGTCGCTGGATGACAGCGTGCCCGCACCGAACACCGTGGTCAGCGGCAACCTTTGGTGGTAGTCGATGATCGCCAGGTTCGCCGCCCGCAGCGTCTCCTCGCGGACATACCATTCCGCCGTCCACGCGAGGATGTCGTAGGAGATGCCGCAGGCCTCCGCCATCCGGGTCAAACCCAGGTTCGTCGAATACGCCAGCAGCACCGCGATGAGGTTGCGTTTCAGCTCCGGGGTGCGGGTCTGCTTGCCCGAGGCGTGAGTGAAACAGTCCAGGTAGCCGGTGCGTTTGTCCAGCTCGATCAGCAACGACACGATCGGCGCGAACGGCAGCATCTCCGTCAGCTCCGCCTTCAACGACTTCGCCTCCTCGGGGACCTCTTCGGCGGTCAACGGCGAGATCACCAGACCCCCGCCCTCGTCCACACGGACCGGGCCGTCCCCGCCGGCCAGCACCGCCTCCAGCCCTTCGACCGCCTCGTGCAGCTCATCGACTACCGCCGCCAACCCTTCGCCGGGGTCGGCGGGTTTGCCGACCAGGCGGCAGAACTCGGCCCGCTGCGGCGCCCACTGCCCGGTAGTGAGCAGGTAGGCGGCCGGATCGGCGTAGCGGCGCGACCCCGGCACGAACACATCCCCGCTACGCAAACCGTCCCGCAACCCCAGCAGCACACACAGCTCCCAATAGTGCCGATACGCGGTGACACTGCCCGATTTCCGGGCCTCGTCGAGATAGCCGCGCCACTTGACCGGCACGAACCCCGCCGGTGCCTCGTCGAACACCTTCCGACGTCCGGTGGCGTTCAGCTCGCGCAGCATGTCCACCGCAACCAGCAGCTCCGTCGCCGCGGTGCCGCCGGCGAACCGCACCGCCGACAACACCGCCGGAGTGAACTGCCGCAGATAGCTATACGACGAATCCAGTGCGGCCAGATGCCCGTGATCACGCGGCAGCCGCGGTTTGGCCGCCGCGATCGCCGCCCGCAACCGCTCCCACCCGATCGCATCGCCCCGGACCAGACCGCCAACGTCTTCGTCGGGGATCTGCGGGTCATTGATGATCGCCAGCAACTCATCGAGGAGGGCCTGGCGATCCTCTCCCGTTTTGCCGCGTTCGGCCAACTGCTGCTGCATGCGCCGCTCGGCCTGGCCGAACTTCGCCGAGATCGCCTGATCGAACAGCGCCACCACCTCATCGAGCACATCGGTCGCCGACTGCGCCAGCACCGTCAACAAGATCGGATACCGGCGTTGCGGCTCTCGACGTTCGAGGGCCTGCGGGGTCAGACGCCGGCCCATCGTGGCCAGAAACCGGCGCCGCTCGGCGGGCAGCACCGACATGTCGAGGCGGTCCGCGCCCATCCCGCGCAGGAACCCCAGCTTCTCGACCTCGGCGCGCACCGCCTGCGCCGACGCCTCCACCGGAGGCGTCGACAGCCACCGCAGCCGCGACACCCCTAGCGAGGGATCGGTGACCAGCAACGAATCCAGCTCCGTGCACCGTTCGGGTGTGAACTCGTGCGCGAGCCGGTCATAGGTTTCGGTCTGCGCCTGGTGACGGGCGTGGGCGACTCGCTCCACCACCGTGACCGGGCCCGGCCGGATCACCCGCGCCGAGATCAGGTACTCGCACGCCAGCCGGAACAGCAGCGTCGGGGAATCATGCTCCATCGCCCGCGCCAGCAAGAACTCGTCCAGCTCCTTCGACTCCAACGCCCCGGCCGCCCGCCAGCCCAGATACTGCGCGGCCAAACGTGCGTGCTCGGTGCGGGTCTTGGCGCGCCTGCCGTACGAACCGATCCCCACCGCATCCACCCGCAACTGCTCAGCCAGCCGGGCCACCGCCACCGGCGGCGCCGTAGTCAACCGGTCCGGCACAAAACCCAGCCACGGCAGAGTGCACAACGCCACCGCCAAACCCAACCGGTCCGCCGGACCCCGGCCACGACCCGGATCCACAAACGCCAGATCAGCCGGAGTCAACGTGAAAAACCGGAACAACTCCTCACGGCTGATCTCCGGGAACCCCCGCAGACGCTCCAACTCCTCGTCCGCGAACACCCGCGTCGCCACGAACCCCAACCTCCAGCACGCCGATCAACCCTCATCGGCAGCCAAGCCAAGCACCAACCACCCCACCGTGCACCCCGAACACGAAAACCCTGCTCTATCAGCCCACTACGCCATATCCGCCCGAAATTCGGCCGATACTACGGCGACCCCGTGAAGTGGGTGGAAATCCGATAGTCACCGTTTCGACACGGCATCTCGGGAGTTTCGTACCCCCCTCCTCGGAATTGTCTCCAATGATCGAACGTTGGCCGTCTGCCCGTCGCCCTTGCTATACGAGAACTCCTCTTTTCCTATCACACTTCCGCAACCAAACACACCTTCACAGTCCGGATACCACCACATGGTGACGTGCGCCTCGATCTTCACCCGGTCGGAATCACAGGTAACCGACGCAATACCCGAAACTGTCAAATCTTCATGGTGAGAATGATGCGGCCATTGTTGGTTAAAAGTGCAGCCTTGGATTGTCTCCTTCGCCTCGGTAAGGAGGGAGAATGATATGATTCCGTTTTGGAATGGTTGTTTGCTGTATTGACCTTCGTCATAGGGGGCTCCGGTTGGATATCCCCACTTTCCAGCCTCGTATCCATCGGCAGCCCAAATCGACTCGATACTTCCGTAAACCTCCCATGCCCCGACGCTAGGGTGCCAGTAGATGACGCCGCGTTCGAAGCGGTCCATCTGGCCTTGCCCGTCGGGCAGGCCGATCTGGTCCTGGATGGGGTAGCCGAGGAGGCTGCCGGGGGTTTCGGCGCCGACGCTGTTCCACTTGTCGCGTAGGGGCCCGTTGCGGATGGCGGAGCCGATGGCGTTCTGGAACGCGACATAGATGGCGCCGTTCTGGAATTCCTGATGCCGGCCGACGGCGTCGGCGTGCACGATCTCGTCGGTGGTGGGGTAGCCGAGCCAGCCGGCTTCGTAGCCGTGGATGCCCCAGCGGTTGAGGAAGCTGTTGACCACCGGGTGCGCGCCGGTGGCGGCGGACCAGTAGATCGGGCCGTTGGCGAAGGTCACCCGCTCGCCGGTGCCTCCGGGGTTGATGATGTTACCGCTGGTGGGGTAGGACAGGAAACTCGCCGGCCCACCGAGGGCGTTGTACTTGTCCCTGATCGCGCCGCACACCTGGAACCACGAGGGCCAGTAGACCTGGCAGCTCGAAGCGGTCAGGCTGCGGGAGGACCTCAGGCGTGCCTCGGCGATCTCGGCCTTGTCGGCGTCCTCCTTGGTGAACGGGGCCGGGACCTCTTCCCGGTCCGAGCGCATCTGCCCGGGCACCCGTGTGGATTTGGGGTTCTCGGTGGGGTGCCAGTCCGGGTCCGGTTCGGCGGTCTTGGACGAGCGGGCCGGATCGTCCGGCGGCACGGGCTGGTCGGCGGCCGGCGGGGCCGGCCGCAGCTCGGCCGGCAGCGGCGGCACCGTCTCCGCCGGCGGGACCGTCGGTGCCTGTACCGGGGCAGGGGCGGGTGCCGTCTCGGGTCGGGCTGTCTCCCGGCCTTGTGCGGGCGCCGACTCCGCGGTCGAGGCCGGCGTCGGCGCGGGGCCGACCGGTTCGGGCACGGTCGGTGGTGTGGTCTCGCACGGCGAGTCCGGCGCCGCAGTGGTGGTGGGAGCCGGGGTGGTCGTAGCCGCGGGTGTGGTGGTGGGGGCTGCGCACGGATCCACGGCGGCCGAGGGTGCGAAGTCCGGGACGTTCGCCGGGGCCGAGGGCGTCGTGGTGGCAGGGGCGGCGGGAGGGATGGTGGGTTGGGCCAGCACCGTCGTGGGGCCGGTGGCGACCAGGAGGGCGGTCGTGCCGGCGAGCACACAGCGGGCGACCCACCGGCGTCCGGGCGTGCGCGGGGCACGGCGATGGAGCGATTCCCTTCGAGACCTACCGTCTTTCGCAGGAACAAGGCAGGTCGCCGCGTGGATCCAGGGGCATTGGCGGATCGAGAACCGGCCGCACTGGGTGCGCGATGTCACCTTCGACGAAGACCGGTCGACCATCCGCACCGGCTCCGGACCGCAGGTCATGGCCACTTTCCGCAACACCGTGATCGGATGGTTCCGGCTCACCGGAATCACCAACATCGCCGCCGCGCTACGCCATCACGGCCGAGATCCGCATCGCCCCATCGACCTGCTCTTGAGCATTTGACATGGGATTACGCGACTTTGCCGACACCCTGCCCATTGAGTAGATCAGATGCAACGAGAGAGCGGTTTCCCTGCGCTGGCAGTGCGGAATCTCCCATCCACGGCCGGAGCGGCTTGATCCGCCGGTAGGGAAGTCGGCCGGTTGATTCCGCCTCATGTCTCGATGAACACCAGAGGCACCGGACCTCACGATGCTCCTCCCCCGCCGTCACTTCTTCCCGCAATGCGCCGGTAGATCTCTCCAGCCGCTCGCCCGCACCCGACCAAAATCAAGATCAAAAAGCCCGCCATGCGGGCGGAGGCCAACCGACCTGCGCGAAGAAAACTATCCACATCCACTCCTTATTAGGCGACTTCCTCCAGCATGCATAGCATCTTCACCGCTTTTTCTGGCACAATTCCTCCATGACTAAGAGTCGCGAGGAAATCCTGCATTTGATCGAAGCACTGAGCGGTGACCAGGTCGCAGCCTTGCGCAACACTGTACTTGGTGCGGTCCGTGTCATATCGGATGGAGGAACCCTGAGCAATGCAAGCGGATTGCTTAACAAGTCAGTTAAACTAATACGGGTCCCAAGTGTGGAAATCCAAGGTGCCGAACTGACGATTGGAGCCCAGATATCAGATGCTGCCAGCCTCGGCACTTTTGATGCCTCCAAAGAATTCTTCGTAGTCAATATTGGAATAAATGGATATTCAACAAATTCCTCGCTTCCGGAGAGGCTTCGGCGCCTCACCATCCCCCATTGCGAGCAAGTAGAATGGGTCCGCGCCACACTCGGTGAGAAACTGTCGGATTATGCATATCGCGCGATCGGTGTTCTGGAGACCATAGAACCCCGTCCGTCATTTCACATCGTCATCATCGATCAGCATGGACAGCCATACCTTGCCCCGAAAGATTTTGACTGGAACAGGATCGGTAGCGGCGGACATTCAGTGCGGCCGATAAAGTCCCCTCCGGCAGCCAATAATACTGAATTGAGAGCAATTCTCAAGTCTCACGGAGACCTTGTCCCGATCGAAGAGATTCCACAGAAGGGATCCCGTCTCGGCGACCCCGAGTGGTTGGAATCGGTATTCTCATACATCATTGTCGAGGTTACGAGCCCGTCGTACAAGCAGCGAGAAGTGGCAACGTTCACCTTCGACAATCTGCAGATGCAGGAAGGCCGCGAAATAGCTGTACAATTTTCCTTCTTCGATGAAGAATTGAAGGAACTTCGGCGCCATGGACTACGTGTGGACGGGCCTTCATACCGCAGCATGCTCAGGAGTCGAGATGGCGACGACCGACCCCGTTTCGCGGCATCAAGGCTGACTTCTTCAATTTCCTCGATGGCCTTGTCGTATCGCGATGTTCCACTCATCGATGGAGTGCACTGGGTGACATCGCCCTGACCTTTTGGACACCGACTCGGTCCGAGGCAGCGGACCCCGAGCCGAAGTTAACGGGAACCTCGGAGGCGGCAGATACTGGTCCGCTTCCGAGCTTCCCCTTAGCTCAAGCGAATGCCTGACCGGTACCTGGCCCTCCTTCCATGAAGGTCCAGTAGTTGACCTCGTCTGGGCACTTCCCCGGGTATCCGTTGCAGAACGCCGTCAGCAATCCTACTGGCTTGTCGTCGTTCAAACTTGCTGGCCAACTGTAGTAGTAGTCCGAATAATCCGTCTCGACGACCACGTGAATCTCATAGGGACCTTGCCAACCCCCACCATCCCCAGCATACTCGCATATCGGGAGATCGCCGTATGGATTTGGAACGCAGTTCATTGTACTCACGAAAGATTTGAACAGAACGCTTGAGTAATTAACTCGGTCTTCACTCATCTGACTGTTGCCATTGGTGTTGTTTATGACAAACTGCATGAGGTTCAGATTGACGAAATTGTGTTTGTGTTCAGCTTTGTCGGTTCCAAATCCTTCACCTTTTTCAGGAGGGGTAGTAGTCGAATATCTGTTGTCGATCTCCGGATCCCAGAACCCGCGCCGTAATGGAATTTCCCCACGGTTGTTGTGTACGATGAGTTGCTTTATTTGGTCCGTCGGGTAACCACTGGGCGGCTGCGCCGCCAATGCCGTAGGCGGCGTGACGAACAGCAATGCGATAGCGCTTGTTAATACGAGAAGACTTCTCAACATTGTAAGTCCTTGCTAGTTGTAGACGGTAATCGCTTTTCCATTGGGAGCAATAGCGGCAAGACCATTTTCAAATCGTTGCCGTACGAAGTTCCCCTCGGTTGCGCCAATGATGTCAGGACCTGCGATGGGATAACCTAGTTGACCGGCTTCGTAACTGAGAACAGCCCACGCTCCGAGGATTTCCAGCGGTACAAACCACGTCCCAAGGAGGGGGTGAGAGTAGATTGATCCCTTGTTCTCAAAAGCCACGTAGTGGCCGATACCGTCAGGTGCTACTTGTTCGTCGGTCTTCGGATATCCCAGTTCACCGTCTTCTCTTCCACGTGCGGCCCATTCATCGCGTACTCCGAGATAAAGGACGCGAGCTCCTGTCTGGCCGGACCAGGTGATGGTGCCGTTGAGGAAGTTGTTGTAGCGGCCGTTGTACTTGTTGACGACGATCTCGTCGCTGCTGGGGTAGCCGAGGGGGCCGGTTTCGGCGCCGAGGGCGTGGTATTTGTCGCGGATGGCGCCACCGATGGCGCCGAGGGAGACCGGGCTCCAGTAGATGGAGCCGCCTTGGAAGTCCTGGCGCCGGCCGTTCTGCAGCACGATCTCGTCGGTGATGGGATAGCCGAGGAAGCCGGCTTCCCAGTTGTGCTGGCCCCACTTCATCATGAAGTGGTTGACCACGGGGTGCGCCCCGGCGTTGGGGTGCCAGTAGATCGGTCCGTTGGCGAAGGTTTGGCGGCGTCCGACCTGGTCGGGGTTGACCAGTTCGTTGCTGGTGGGCCAGAGCAGGAAGCTGTTCGGTCCGCCGAGGGAGTCGTACTTGACGCGGATCTCCCCGCAGACGACGTACTGCCACGCGGGGAAGTAGACCATGCAGTCCGTGGGAGCGGCGGCGGCGACGGCGTTGGTGGTGGTGCTGCTGCGGGCGTTGCGGGACCGGGAGGCCGCGAGGAGTTTCGCCTCGGCGATCTCGGCCTTGTCGGCATCTTCCTTGGTGAAGCCTTCGGGGAGTTCTTGGCGGTCCGAGCGCATCTTGCCGGGCATGATCGTGGAATTGGGGTTCTGTGTCGGTGTCCACTCCACCCAGGGTTCCTTCTTGCCCGGCGCCGTCTCCGGTCTCGCCGGCGCCGGTCTCGCCGGCGCCGGTGTCGTCGGCTCGGCGCTCGGAGGAGCCGGGGTCTCGGTGACCGGCGGCACCGGCAGCCGCGTCGTCATCGGTACCGACGAGGCCGACGGCGCCTCGGTCATCTCAGTGGTGTCCGGTGTCGACTGTTCGGGCGCCGGTGCCTCGGCCGAAGACGTGGTGATGCCGGCGCTCGGTGGTGGCGTCGAGGTGATGATCGGGGCGGTGGGCGTGGCCGTGGGCTGGGCCAGCACGGTGGAGCTGCCGTGGGTGATCAACAATGTGGTCGCGGCGGCGAGCACGCAGCGACTCACCCACCGGCGGTGGGACGTGCCCAGGGCACGGCGACGGAGCGATTCCATTCGAGACTTACCGTCTTTCGCAGGAACAAGGACCAGCGGTGGCGCCATCGCTGCCTGAAACCTAACCGCTTTCCCACCAACCACACCCGTATCCGGTAACACTTCCATCACGGAAACCATCCGTCCGGTATCTTCATGGAAGGTCGGTCGATTCCGGCATTTCGGTACTACACCCGAAGGGCTGCCCGTCCCGCGGCGGCGGTCTGGTGGTGCGCAGGGAAGTGCTCTGCTTCCGGGAAGAAGTGCGGGATGAGTGTGACGAGGATGTCCGGTGCGGTGCGGCGGCTCGGCGCCGGGGTGGTCGGGGCCAGGCCCCCGGGGTCTCGGCGGCGAGGGCGCAAGGTGCGCTGCCTCGGTGCCCGTAGGCTGTCCGGGCGGTCGTTCCCGGGACCGATACCGATTCGGAGGGGACGGCAATGTAAGGCGAGCGGGAAGGAGGGGTGGTGGGGACCACGCAGCACCGGGGCCGGGTCACCCGGTTCCACTTCGTCACCGTCGCGGCCGAGTTGTTCGCCGCCGCCGGGTATCACGGGGTCAGCACCGGCGAGATCGTCGCCGCGGCCGGCTCGAACAAGGGCGCGCTGTACTACCACTTCCGCTCCAAGGATGACCTCGTCGCGGCGATCATCGACGAACAGCACCGCCGCTCGATCGCCCTCGTCCAACGCGTCACCGCCACCGACACCGCGGCGCTCGAGCAGATCGTCATGCTCAGCCACGCCCTCGGCGAGCAACTACAGGAGAGCGTGCTGGTGCGGGCCGGGCTGCGCCTGTCCACCGAACTCACCGACCGCACCTCCGCCCACCCGTACCGGGACTGGATCGGTGCCTGCCGGGTGCTGCTCGACCGCGCCGCCGACGACGGCGATCTGCGCGCCGGTCTGGACCTGGATGCGGTGGCCCGGTTCGTGATCGGGGCGTTCACCGGCCTCCAACAGCTGTCCGGGCTGCTCACCGACCGCTCCGACCTGTCCCGGCGGATCGACGAGCTGTGGGCGCTGGTGCTGCCGACCCTGGTCGCCGACCCCGGCCGGCGCGAGGCGGTGCGCCGCGCCCGCTGGACACCCCCGGTCCCCGTCGCCTGACCGGGGTCCACCCCACCGGGACCGCCCCGCCCGTCCCCTCGGGGACGCGCTCCGCCGACCGCCGCGGCCGTAGGTCTCATCGGCGGACACCGCAGGCACCGTCTCGGTGAGCGACACAATCACCCCGGCCCACGACCGGGCGGCCCGGACCGGCGGCCGGTGACCTCGGCAACGTCGAACGCGGGAAGGGGACGAGGGGTGTAGCGGCCACGAGCACGAAGATTGCCGGTGCCGGAACCCTACCGTCTCGGAACGGCCTAAGGGACGGGTCCGGGATCAGTGCTTCTTCGGTGGCTGAACACCGCCGCCGCCCGAGGGTGGGGCCGGTCTCGGGCGCGGCGGGGGCGGGTGGGGCACCCGCCCGGTGGCCGGTCGGATGCCACCCTTCTTCTCGGTGTCCCGCGGATCGAGCGCCCCGTGCTGCGGCCGGGGGCGGGCCCTACCGGTGGGGTCACTCATCGTCGCCCTCGGTCCTGTGGGCCCGGAGGTTGCCGACCCCGCCGCCCCCGCGGGGGGGTTCCACCGGTGTGCGGGCCGGCTTGACGATCACCCGTTCTCCGGGCACGTACCCCCCGGCTCGGGGGGGCAGCCAGCCCCTCGGCTTCTTGCGTGTCTGTGCAGTGGTCACGACCGGTAGTCCTCCTCACGCCCGTCTTCTTCGAGTATCCCTGCCGCCTGCGCCTCGCGCTCGTGCTGCGCAGGTGAAGCAGAGGCAGGACCCGGCGGGGTCAGTCCGCCAGGAACTGGACGAGCTGGACGTCGTCGCACCGGACCCACACCCCGACCGTGCCGTTGCCGACCACCGGCGCCTCGAACGTCCCGTCGTCCGCCATCTGCCACGCCTCCTGCAGGTACACCTCCCGCGGCTCGGGATAACTGGTCAGAAACGAGTCCGCCCCGGCGTACCCACCCACCCAGGCCCCGTCCTTGGTCAAGATCCGCACGAACCCCGGGCCGGACCGGCTGGAGGCGAAATCCCAGGCCGTCGGGGTCGGGTCGTACACCCGGAACCGCTCGGACCACGACATGCTCGGGTAGGCGCGCCAGGTCGTCCAGGCGTGCACCGCCACCGCCAGCGTCGCCGGCAGCACCACGACCAGGACGAACGCCACCCAGGCTGCGCTGCGGGGGTGCTCGAGCGAGGAGGCGGGCCGAGAGAGCGCGTCGGTGAGCGTCGACCCCAGCACCCCGAGCAAGGCCAACGCCCTCGACCACGCCAGCGCCCGCACCACCCGCACGCCCAGCTCACGATCGTCCGGTGTCGGCCCCCGCAGGCGAGCCCGCAGACCCTGATACAGAAATCCCGGCACCACCGCCAGCAGCACCGTGACGGCCTGCTGCCATCCACTGACCAGCACCAGAACCTCTCCTTCCCCGCACCGGCCGAGCCCGGATCCTCCGGACCGGCCACACCGCACCCCGGGACCGGGTCGGGCCGCTCAGGATCTTCGCAGAACTTACCGGCGCCGGTCGTCGCCCGCACCGGGTCGCACCGGAGAGCGGGTTCGCCGTCGCCGGCCACGCCCGCCGCGAAGCCGACACCGCGCGCCCGCCCGGGGGTGTCGCGGGGGTCCCACCGGGTTCTCGCCGACGAACGGGTGGGCGGCCGTGGCCCCTGTCCGGCGCGTCGAGGGACCCCCGCGGCGGACGGACGCCCCGATCCGGTCCGGAGCGAGGGCCGCCGCCGTTCGACGTCGACCCGTGCGGCCACGGAACCCACGACATCGACGCTCCGCCACAGTCGGCCCACGCTCCGCATCCCCGCGGAGGACGGTCACCGCTCGGGACACCGGCGAGGCCACCGCCGCTGTGGCGGAGAAGCTCGGCGTCTGCCTTCGGTCGTGACCTGGGAGACTCACCTTTTCGACCGGACGCGAGGGAGGGAGAACGAGGGTGACCCGGATGGACGAGACCCAACATCGACTGGTGGCATGGACCGAGGGCCAGGAGTCCGAGCGGCTCGCCGCCCAGATCCTGGCCGATCAGGGATTTCAGGACATCGACCCGTCGCACCCCTACGGTGGCCGGGACGGTGGCCGCGACATCGTGTGCAGCCGCGACGGCAACCCCTGGATCGGGGCGGTGTATTTTCCCCGGGGACAGAGGTCGCTCACCGAGATCACGGCCAAACTGACCGACGACCTGGCGGCGGCACGCAAGCACAGCCCGTACGGACTGGCGTTCGTCACCAACCAGGAGTTGAAGCTGGCCGAACGCCGCGAGCTCAGGAAGCTGGCCGACGACATCGAGATCGACATCTTCCACATGGAACGAGTCGCTTTCGTCCTGAATCAACCGCACATGCACCGGGTGCGCAAGCAGTACCTCGACATCGACGCAGGCCCCGTCCCTCTCGACATTCACCTCTCCATCGACGGTGCGGCGCACTACTTCACGGACAGCCATGTACTCCGGGACCACCTCATCGACACGGAGGCTCGAGGCATCCGCGAACGCGCAGCGAACAACCGCAACCTCTCGTCAGCCGAGCGCGCTCAGCTGAACATGCTCGCCCGAACGATGGGTCGCGGAGAAGTCGGCGCCCCGCGGACCGAGGAGCAAACCGAGGCGGAGGTGACCGAACTGCGTCGGCGAGTGGAACACAACTGGCCGCGCAGCGAGCAGTGGCTCGGAGCACGCGGCTGGGACGGTCTTCGGTTCACCGTCACCAACAACGCCGAGTCGTTCCTCACGCGAGTGGAGTTGGTCATTACTTTCCACGGCGTGCAGGGGTTCGAGAAGGACTATCTACCCGACCGAGTCGAGCTCTTCCCATGCCTCCTCGACCCGGACCGGGAGCCCACCGACTGGCATGCAGCGTCGGCGTTCGTTCCTCGGCTCGCCCATCGGCAGGTGCAGTGGGACAATGACGACGGCGATCTGCGGGTGATAATCACGCTCGAGGAGTTGCGGCCGAAACCTGCCGTGTGGCGAAGCGAGCCCGACGAAGTGATCGTGATGGTGCCGCCCACCGAGACCCCCATCGACGTCACCTGGTTCGCCACCGCTCACGGGCACGGCACCGCATTCCTCGGCGATCCGATCGCGCTGCCTGTCGTCGCGGCATCGTTCCGGGACGCACTGAGTCGGACGCTTGACGGCGCAGACGTCGCCGACTCGTGAGAGGGTGCTACTCCGCGACGGGCGGTCGATGCCAACACCCTCACCGACTCGTCCCTCGCCGGCGACGGCGAGGATGTACCAACCCGGCAGAGACCAACGAAGGGAACGAGCGCCAGACGGTATCCTCGAGCTTGTCCGCCCTCGTGGACGAGCGGCTATCGGGATCCGCGGCCGTGAGGTCTCCAGCGGACTCGCGATCAAAGGCGAGCCGGCGGGGTGGCCGCGACCGTAGAGCACGTCATCGGTAGGGCCTTTCGCGCGGGCACGATCGGGCGGCGGTCCGTCCTGTGGGGCGGTCGCCGAACAGCACGGTCGCTACCATGAGGTATGGAGCGCTACGTTCGATCGGAGCCAATTCCTGATACGGGGATCGTTGAAGGGCCGAGGGCTCGATCGCGAGTTAGATGGCTGATCCGAAAGCTGAGCCTTCGCCACCTCATGGATGATCAAAGGCCCAGTGGATACTCGAGCATCGCGCCACGGCGGCCGGACGGCACGCGTGGACCGATCTTTCCCTTCAACTCGAGCGGTGGCGGTGCCGGCCCGGGTGGCGCCTAGATCGGCGCTTGGGGTTTGTCCGGGTCTGGCTTGGCCGAGATGCGGATCATGTGAGCAAGCGACCGTAGTTCCTCGAGCGATCGGATGCCGTCCGGGGCGCTGCCGTCTCCGGGCGGCCACCCACCGCGATAGCAGGCGTGGAAGCTACGGACGCCGGCTTCATCCATCGCATCACCGAGATCTTGGGCTGCGGCGATCGTAGTGGCCGGCACGTCGGTGGAGCCGTTCGGCAGTGCATATCAGCGGTGGCTGAGGTATTCGAACCAGCCGAGGAGCCAGCCGCGTTCGTACTCGGTGGCCGCGTCGTCGTCGAGCTGTTCACCCGGCGGCATCGCGAACCACACGGCGCCCTGCTCGGCGTCCTCGGCGGTGACGTCACCGGCGTGTTCGCGGCCCAAGGCTGCCCGGTAGCCGGCGGCGTGGCCGCGGTCGTAGGCAGTAGTCACCGTGGGGTCCTTTCCGGTGGCGGACGAATACGGTCGGTCCGGGACGGATGCGGTGCGCTACGGGTGGTTCCGGCGCGGCCTACCGCGCTGCGCGGCCCGCTCCCCGCCCGCGGCTACAGCTCGAACAAGCAGAACTGGTCGGCGCGGGCCCGGGCCTCGGTATCGGCTTCGTAGCGGCGGGCCATGGCCCGGGCGACGGTTTCGTCGCAGCCGAGTCTCTTCGAATGTCTTGTGTTCCCCGGATCAGATCGACCAACAATTCCTTGTCGCCGTCGCTCATCTGGCGACCCTTCGATCGCCATGATCAGTTCCATCGCGGCAATATTTGAGCGGGCTTCGGCTTCGGTGATGTGTGGTTCCACGGTCGCCTTCCGGTGGGTGTGCGGCGGAGGGGGCGGGACCGGGATCGGTCCCGCCCCATCTGTGGTGTCGAGTGCGACGGCGGTGGTCAGACGGCGCGTCCGTCGTCGTAGCCGCCCTCGTATCCGGTCTCGTACTGCCGCATCGGGTGGGTGTACTGCGGGTGCTCCGGTGCGGTGCTGCGTGGATCGATGGGGCGCAGCGGGCGTATGTCGCTGGCTGCCGTCAGTCCCTTCTCTAGCGTCTCGTCGAGCACGAAGGTGTCCTCGGTGGCGGTCACCGCGTCGGTCGGTGCCACCACGGCATCGACCGGCTCGATCACCGCCTCGGTCGGCTCGATGACAGCATCGACTTCCTCGGGGACACCCAGGGGCGTCACGTCGTCAACCACGGTTCCCTGTTCGGTAACCGTGGTGGTTTCGGTGCTGGTGACCGCTGTGGCGTCGCGGCGGGTGAGGCTGGCCTGGTGGATCGCCTCGCGGCCGATGTTCTGCTCGGCGGACTTCTCGACGGTCCGTGCGGCGATACCGAATGCCTCGCTGCGGGTGTTCGCGGCGTCGCGTTCGACGCGGCCGTTGCCGTCCCAGGCTTCGAGGTGCCATTGCCGGTCGTCCCAGTACACCCGTGCCCCGGGTCGGCCGGCGTCGGAGTCGAAGCCGTACTGCCAGAGCGCTTCGGTCTCGTCGAGAGCCACCCACGGGTCGGCCTTGCGACCCGCTTCGCGCTGCTCGGCGCCGTCGAGCCATTCCTGCCGGGCGGCGGCCATGCGGGCCGGCACCGAGGCGATGAGGTCGGCCTTGCTCATGCCGCGGTGTTCGGCCCACGCATCGGTGGGGTTCAGATCGAGGGTCCACTGCGGGTACTGCCCGTCCGCGGCCCGGCGCTCGCGGTCTTCGCGGGCTCGACGTAGTGCCTCGGGGGAGTTCTCGCGGGCGTTGACCTCGAGCCGCAGCTCTTCGGCCCGCAGTTTCGCGGCCTCGAGTTCGGCTGTCTCGGTGAACTCGAGTTCCGGTTCGGCCTCGGCGTCGGCGAGCCGGCCCCGGTTGTGCTCGATCCGCGCTTCGATGACCGGCACCTGCCGGGTGGCCTTCTCGGCGAGATTGCGGAGGGTGGTCAGCATCCCCTGCGCCCACTGGCTTTCTCGACCGCGTTGAGGAACCGATCGCGGTCGTACCAGGCGATCTCCTCGCCGACACAGACGTAGAACTGGCCCAGAACCTGGGTGTAGCCGAGTTTCAGCGGCACGCCGCCTATGGCCCCGAAGACCACCTCGTCGTTGCTGCGGGTCACCTCGTCCTTGAGCCGGATCAACGATCCTCGCAGCGCGTCGGCCAGATCGGCGGTTTCCGAGTCGGGGATCGCTGTGTGGGGGAAGTGCCAGATCTTCGTGGCGCGGTCGTCGATGCTGTTCCAGGCGGCGAGCTTGTCGACCATCGCCCGGACGTCGGGCAGCCGGGTCTCGTCGGTGGAAATGGACTTGCTCAAGGCCCGGATCGCGGCGCTGCGGGCGGCATTGGCGTTGAGGACGGCGTCGCGGCGAGCTTCGAGTTCGGCGACCTTCTGGTCGGCCTCGACCTGCGCGACGAAGACCGGATCGCCGGTGGCGGCGGCCTTGCTCTGCGCCCACGAGACCGTCAGGTCGCCGCCGAGGTCTTCCATCGTGGGCGGCACGTCGGCCTTGCGGATCATGGCGACGAAGTTCGATTTGCGGGCCACGTACTGGTACATCATCGCGTCGAAGGAGCGGCGGGCGACCATGTTGACCACGCGGACGCTCTCGTGGACGTTGCCCTGGCGGATGATGCGGCCGAGGCGTTGTTCCATGTCGGCGGCGGTCCACGCCGGGTCGAGGTTGATCATCTGTTTGAGCGCCCGCTGGACGTTCAGGCCGGTGCCGCCCTTCTTGGTGGAGGTGAGCAGCACCCGGATTCGTCCGTCGGTGCACGCTTCGACCAGCCTCGCTTTGGCTTTGGGGCCCTCGTAGTCGTGCATGAACGCGATTTCGTCGGGTTTCATGCCCCGAGCGGCCAGGGCGTCGCGCAGCTCGGTGTAGAGATTGCGGGCCCGGGGGCCGGCGCCGGCCTTGGGGGTGCCGCGGTCGCAGAACACCAGCTGGAACACCCCGGTCATCTCGGGGCCGTACTTGTCGGCGGGGATGTGCAGGTCGGCGTGGTCGGTGTGGACCTGCCAGATCAGCTCGGCGGCGTGTTCGATGCGGCTGTGCTCCGGCTCGGGAGGGGCGAGGTTCGCCAGCGAGGGGTGCATGGTGAGGTTGCGCCCGTCGGTGGCGATCTTGAGGCTGTTGTCCAGGTCCATCCGATCGCCCTGGATCATGCCCATGCGCACATCCAGGTCGGCCATCGCGTCGACGGCGTCGGGGCCCATGTCGAACTCGACGATCTGCGGGGTGCCGCCGTCGAGGGTGGGCAGGCGCACCGGGATCTGATCGGCGGTCACCACGTCGCGGAACTGGTCGAACATCGCCACCAGCTGGGGGACGTTGGCGTATTCGGCCATGCGGGTGCGCATCTGGATGCGGGTGGCGGTGGCGTTCATCTCCGCCACCGACACCGGCTTGGCGAAGGTGCCCGCCCAGTTGTCGATGCGCCCGAGACCGGCCTCGTGCAGCAGGTCCGGGCGCAGGTACTTGGTCATCACCCAGATCTCCGACAGCGAGTTGGTGATCGGGGTGCCGGTGGCGAACGCGATCGCCTTGGCCGGGGCGTGCGGCATGCCCTGCTCGACGCCCCGGGCGCGGGCCTGCTCGCGCAGGTACTTGGCTTTCATCTCCAGGTCGGTGGCGCGCTGGGAGCCGGTCGGCACCGACAGGTCGGCGCTGTTGGACGGGCGGGTGAGGTTCTTGTAGTCGTGGGCCTCGTCGATGAACAAAAAGTCGGCCCCGGACTGTTCGAAGGTCAGCCCGTCGTCGGTGGCCTTGGCGTCGATGATCTTCTCGATGCGTCCTTCGGCGGCCTTGATCGCGTTCTCGATCTGCTTGACCGTGAACTCCGCTCCTTGGGTGTTGGCGGCGTCGAGGGCCTGCCGTAGTTCGGCGAGTTCGCTTTCGAGGTAGTCGATCTGCGCTTCGCGGCGCATGGCGATCTTGCCGAACACCGACTGCGGCACGATCACCAGATCCCAGTCGCCGACGGCGCTCTGCCCGACGAAGCGTTGCCGGTCATCGCGCCCGTCGAGTTCGGCGGCGACGAGGATGTTGGCGTTCGGGTAGGCGTCGCGGGCCTCGACCGCCCACTGCCCGAGCAGGTGATTGGGCACCACGATCCAGGGCTGGCGGACCTGTCCGAGGCGTTTGGCTTCTATGCACGAGGCGGTGATCGTCAGGGTCTTGCCGGCTCCGACCACGTGGTCGAGCAGGATCGTCTCGTCGTGCAGGAACCGCTGCACCGCTGCGGCCTGGTAGTCGTAGGGCGTGTATTTCGGGTTCAGGCCGGGGAAGGTCTTGCTGCGTCCGTCGTGGACCGGTTTGACGAACGAGTTGTAGCGCTCGTTGAAGATGCGGGCCAGGCGCAGATAGCGGTCGCCGTCCTCCCACAGCCACTTCTCGAACCGCTCCTGCAAGGCCGCGGCCGAGGCTTGCGCCTGCTCGGTGAGCTTGACGTGGAACCGCGGCTTGGGGGAGCGGTCGAGCTCGTCGGCGGTCTTGGTGACCTGGATCGGTTTGTTGTTGGCGAGCAGCTCGAACATCTTCACCCCGGGCAGCCGGCCGGTGCCGTACTTGTCGGGATAGCCGCTGGAGAACTCGTGGCGGCTTTTCTGGTCGGTGGAGATCTCCCAGCTGCCGCTGATCGCGTCGTGCTCGACGGTGAGCCGGTCCGGGCGCAGCCCGAACTCCTGGATCAGGAACGCGCGGTAGTCCTCGATCGGCACCCAGGTCGCGCCGATGCGCACCCCGATGTCGGCGGGGTCCACATCCGCCGGCACCACCGATTCGAGGGCCTGCACCAGCGGGGCGTAGCGGGGATCGGTGGCCGCTTTGACCCGGGCGAGGGTGAGTTTGTCGCGGACCTGCCCGGACAGCGCGACGGTGGCGAGTTCCCACTGGTCGTCGGCGTGCAGGGACGGAAAGATCCGACCCTGGGCCTGGTCGAGGGTGTCCTCGACGGACAGGTTCAGCAGCTCGGCGACCCGGTGCGGGGCGATGTGTCCGAGTTCGTCGAAGCAGATCGTCAACGCCTCGTCGAGGTCGGCGGCGCCGGTGGCCTTGTCCTTGAACGGGGTGGTGTCCTCGGTGAAGATCGCCGTCTTGGTCGCCACCGCCTCGGTGCCGTCGAAGCGCGACTGGAAGTTCTCGATCGCCAGCACCATGCCCAGGCGCGGATCGCGAGCGATCGCGCCCTGCAGATGCGCGGAATGCCGCCGCGGCTGCGGCTGCTCGGCCGCCTTCTCGCGCAGCTCCTCGAGTACCTCGTCGGGAATCGACCCGGTGTACGGTCCGGCCTGCGTCGGGTCGAGACCGTCGCAATAGCCTCGTCGCGGCCGGTCTTGAGCCGCCACTCGGTGATCGCCTTGTCCAGGCGAGCGGCGATCTTCTCGTCGACAGCGGGTCGGGTCGGTGAGCTTGAACCGTTCAGCCCGCCCACCTGCGCACGTAACGTCGTCGAGCGAGTTCAGCCGGCCCCGGATCACGTCACGGTCGGCGACGGTATGCGTGCGGGAGCGGCTGCCTCGGACAGCTCCATCACCGTCTCTCACCGAGAGCGATGAGCACCTTCCACTGCCGCGCCAGGTCCTTGCGCGGCAGCCGGCCTCGGCCCAGCCGCGGCCGAGGGTGAACTGCTCGAAGCGATTCTCGGTCTGTGGAATCGCATCGCACCGGGCAGCACCTCGTTCGAGTCGAGACCTGTTCCGGTGCGCAGCCCCGGCGTGGTGAACGCTTCGACCCCGCCGGATCGGGGGCCGGGCGGTGAACCCGAGCCGCGGGCGACGGCCGGTCGATGAGCGGATCGAGCTGGGTGCGCAGCTGCTCGACAGGGCGCCCGGTGTGCGCGGTGACCCGCAGCGAGCCCCCGGCATACATGCCGCCCCGACGGTGAGGGTGCCAGCAGCCGCCCCCGGGTACTTCGCGAAGTAGGGGTTGATCCAGGTCCGCTGGTCTCGCCGGGTCTTGGCGTCGATCGCGGCGACCTGCACGGCGGGCTGCCCATTCGAGGGTGTCCTCGGTGGGGGTGGCTCCGTCTTCGCGGCGGCGGAAGATGAGCACGTCGGTGACCACGTCGGTGCCGGCTGCCGGTCGAACGCGCCGGTGGCAGACGCACCGCACGATCAGATCACCTGTCGCGGTGATCGCGGCGCGTTGTTTCGGGGCGTTTGGCGTCCGAGGTGAACATGCTGGTCACCACGGCGACGTAGCCCCGGGGCGGTCAGGGCGAGGATTTTGGCGATGAAGTGGTTGTGGATCGCCAACCCGCCGGGTTGTGGATCGGATCGACGGGCGCAACTTGCCGAACGGACGTTGCCGATCGCCCCGGTG
>NZ_CP044213.1:0-45414 GCF_016804345.1 Rhodococcus ruber
CGCGCAAGGGAACAGAATCCGCGGCTTCTACCAGCAGAACCGCATCATGATCGGCGATCCCTTCTATGTCAGCTGACCGCGTCGCTTCCAACCAATCCCAATGAAGATCGACATCGTATACCCGGAAAGGGCAAATCATGAGGAACATCGCCAAGAAACTCACCGTAGGCGTTGCAACTGCAGCCGCACTGACCATCGCCGCATCTGGCACCGCGCAGGCCGACGTCCTGACCGGCTGGGTAGGGCCAGCCGGCACCAACAGCACCGGAGTCATCTTCCTCAACACCTCGACGATCATCAATTCGCCCGCGCTGCGGGCCGAGTCGAAGATCTACTCGTCCTTCGGACAGACGGTGCCCACCGCCGAGATCGGTGTCCGTGCGCGTCTGTTCAAGAGCGGAGCGTTGTGCGAGGCCACGACATACAGATACAACCCTCGGCCGGCCGCCGAGTTCACTCTCGGAACGACCGCAACATGTGGTTCGGGCTGGTACAACAGCCATGGCTTCACCGCCGTCTGGGATGGCACCAGCTCCTACAAAGAGGCGCTGACCTTCCCCACCAACCCACTCGAGTGGATCGATCCTGCAGCGTCGCCGTCGGCTCGCAGCGCGAACACCGAGCCGTCGTTCGACAGTGGCACCAACGGCAGCGGCCAGACGTTCGGCTCAGGTGAATCTGCCACCAACGACGCCGAGCTTCCCGACCTTGTCGCCGCGATCGGCGACGACGGCGTCACAGTTGGGTATGTCCGCAAGTCCGATCTGGCCGACGGGCCTGCCGCGAACCCGCAGGCGGCCGCGACGCAGTCCGGTGCCGGGCACACTGTTCCGCTGCTCGAACAGGACGGAAAGACACAGCTCGGGACCTTCACACTCCGCTGAGAAATCCCGACATGCAAACGTTGCCGTGGCGGCTCGCCGTACTTGTGCCGGTGGAGCCACCACGGCTGCATTCCGATCCCGTTAGATGGTGACCATGGACTTTCCTGCCGCGGCTTCCCTGCTGGTCCGTCTCGACTACTCCGACGACGAAGCGTGGACTGAGACGCTGCGCGCGACGGGTGAGCCGGACCCGGATACCGGCTACCGCGCCGCCTTGACGGTGGTGGAAAACCCGGAACTGGATGGTATGCCTGTCGATGAGCTTCTCGAACACCTGATCGGCGCAAAGAACTTCTACTCGCACGTGTTCGTTGTCGACTGGTACACCCTCGACCATCCCGAGCATCCAGTTCTGGCGATCGAACTCCCTCACGGGCAACGCGACGCGTTCGGTTTGCGTGTCGTGCCGTCACAGATGGCTTCGGTCGAGGCCAATCTCGCCACCAGCAACCTTGACCTCGAAGAATATGCCGAAGGCGCCGATTCCGACGGTATCTACCGCGGCACCACTTCTGAGACGCCTTCGAGGATCCCCATACGGACGGAGCAAGTCCTGGCGGCGATGGAGCACAGCCCGTCGACTCCTGCTCTTAACGAATTTCGCGCCGTCTTGGAAGACGGACCGAGCGAACTCGAGGCATGGCAAGCGAACCCGCAGAAATGGTACGAGGAACGCAGTAGCCACCCGGCATCGTTCTACGCCCAGTATTGGACGTGCTTGGTGAGGAGGAGTTTCGAGAGGCTCTCAGGACTTCCGAAACCGTACTCGGCATGGACGTGCGCATATCACCCATCACTCGCTGGGACGTGCTCCTCGACCCTGCAACGTTCAAACCGCTAGCCGCAGCGAGATGGACCAAGCGGCCGCCGCGGTCGGCTCGCCGGACATAGGTTCTGAGCTAACCGCCGTAACCCAGACGCGATGAAGGATTCGCGTTCTCGGCTCCCTGAGGTTCATAGGACGCGATTCCATGCCGATCGAGCCGACCGGAGCGACGGAAACGCCATCGGCAGCTTCACCACTGGGAAATACGTCGAGTCCGAGGTAGGTGACGATGTCACAACTGTGGGTGCTGGCAATACCGGTGGTCGTGGTGGCCGTGCCGCTGGCGGTGCTGACCGCGATAGGCCAGCACCGCCGAACACACCGGATTGGCTTGTCCCTGTTGGCCGGGGTGTGTTTTCCAGCCGTCTGGATCGGATGGTATGTCCGCGACGATCTACGGCGGGCACGGTCGTGCCGCGCTCCGGGACGTACCTATTAGCCGATCGCTTGTGTGATCAGGCTTCTCACCCCTTTGTGAGACGGGGTCGTTCTCTTGAGCGAATGTCACACACCTGCGCGGTGGGCAGGCTGTTCAGGACGCCGCAAGGCGCGGCACGCTCAGCCCGAACCGAACCCCAGCAGATCCACGAGGGCAACGACGGTGTTCCACACGCCGGCGAAGAGCTGCATTGCGGCAGCCGCGATCGGACGCAGCGGCTCTGGCACGCTGGCGAGCGGATCCGGCCCTGGCGGACTGGCGGAGGCGACACCTGCGCTGACGAGCGAGAGCAGGCCGACAAGTGCAACAGTTACCGTAGCTCTGAGTCTATTCATGATTATGCATTGTCGTGCATCGCCTTCGTCCCGACACTGTCTGCGGACAGGTTCGAAGGATACGTGAGCACCAACTTCTGCTTCATTGCCCAGGGTAGCGCTGTGAGGCGGCACGTCAGGCTGGACCGTGGCGATTCCAGCCGGGCCGTTCAGACCGGCGATGGGGGTGCCCCGGAAGTAGGCATCGACACCACCGCGCGAGTCAGTGCTGGTGTTCCGCTGGCCGCACAGGTGTGGGGCAGGATGGTGCGCATCGTTGTCGATCGCAGGTGATGGGATGGTGTCGTGCCGGAGCAGTGGTTGACCGAGGCGGTGGCAGCGTTCGGCCAGGTGTGCAAGGCCAAGCTGGCCGGCCCGGGCGAGCCGGAGGCGGCGATCCGGGCACCGATCGAGCAGCTGCTCGCCACGGTCGGGGCGCACCTGTCGGTGAGCGTGGTGCCGCACGACGAGGTCCGCGACACCGACCGGGGAGTGCGCCCGGACTACGCCATCAGCGTCGACGGCGCGATCACCGGCTACGTGGAGGTGAAAAAGCCCGGCGCCGACCTGGATCCGGCCTCGTTCACCGGCCACAATCTGCGCCAGTGGCAGCGCCAACGCGACCTGCCGAACCTGATCTACACCAACGGCACCGAATGGCGGCTCTACCGCGACAACGAACCGGTCGGCGATCCGGTGCACCTCGGCGGCGGCCCACTGCGGACCGCCGGCAGCGCCCTGACCTGTCCGGACGAGTTCGCGCAGCTGCTCACCGATTTCCTGCGGTGGATACCGGCCCCGATCACCAGTGTGGTCGCACTGGTGCGGGCCGTGGCGCCGCTGACCCGGCTGCTGCGCGGCGAGGTCCTCGACCAGCTCGCCGCGGAGAAACGCGCGGTCAAGGCCGGCGCCGAGGAGAGCACGCAGCCGTTCCAGGGCCTGGCCCGCGACTGGCGCCGGCTGCTGTTCCCCACCGCCAGCGATGCCACCTTCGCCGACGGCTACGCCCAGGCGGTGTCGTTCGCGCTGTTGCTGGCCCGCACCGAGAACATCGACCTCGACGTCGCCGGAGGGTTGCACAACGTCGGGACCAAGCTCGCCGGCCAGCACTCGTTGATGGCCCGGGCCCTGCAGCTGTTGACCGACTACGTCGCCGACGACTTCAAGGTCACCCTGGATCTGCTGGTCCGGGTGATCGGGGCCGTGGACTGGCCGAAGGTCCGGGCCGGCAAACGCGACACCTACCTGCACCTGTATGAGCGGTTCCTCGAGGAATACGACCCCGAGCTGCGCAAGAAGTCCGGCTCGTACTACACCCCGCACCAGGTGGTCGAGCAGATGGTGCGCCTGACCGACGAAGTGCTCGTCACCCGCCTGGACAAGCCTGCCGGATTCGCCGACGACCATGTCGTGGTCGCGGATCCGGCGATGGGCACCGGCACCTACCTGCACGAAATCATCGAGCACGTCGCCCGGCAGGTCACCGACCGGGACGGGCCGGGGGCGGTGCCCGCCGCGATCGGCACCCTCGCCCGCCGCCTGTACGGGTTCGAGCTGCAGATGGGACCGTTCGCGGTGGCCGAATTGCGCGCCACCGATCTGATGAACGACCTCGGCGCCGCCCTACCCGAGAACGGGCTGGGGTTGTTCGTCACCGACACCCTCGACGATCCCCACGCCGAGCAGACCCAGCTCGGCTCCGGGCTCGAGCTGATCAGCCGCTCCCGCTCGCGGGCGGCAAAGGTCAAGGCCAAACAGAAGGTCACCGTCGTCATCGGCAACCCGCCCTACCGTGAACGCGCCGAAGGACTGGGTGGTTGGATCGAAAACGGCAGCGGCGCCGACCCCTACCGGCCCCTCGACGACTTCCGCGCCGACGGCAACGGCCGCACCGAGTACGTGTTGAAGAACCTCTACGTCTACTTCTGGCGCTGGGCCACCTGGAAAGTCTTCGACGCCAACGCCGATCTCCCCGAGGGCGACACCGGCGTGGTCTGCTACATCACCACTTCCGGCTACCTGCGCGGCCCCGGCTTCAAAGGCATGCGCGAATACCTGCGCCGCACCGTCTCCGAGGGCTGGATCATCGACGTTTCCCCGAAGGAATCCGACCCGACGTGGCGACCCGCATCTTCCCCGGAGTCCAGCAACCCCTCGCGATCGCGCTGTTCGTCCGACGCCCCGACTGCGACCGAGACGTGCCGGCCACCATCCACTACACCGCCGTGCACGGCCGTCGCGCCGACAAGTACGCCGCACTCGCAACGCTGCATCTCACCGGCCCGGAATGGCGCCTGGCCCGCACCACCTGGCAAGCCTCATTCACTCCCGCCGCGGACACCGCCTGGGACGACTACCCCGCCGTGAACGATCTGCTGCCGTGGACGGCACCCGGGGTGAAAGCGAACCGCGGATGGGTCTACGCCCCGGCCCCTCGATCCTGAAAGACCGCTGGACAAGGCTGCGGGTCGAAACCGACCCCGCGACCCGGCTCACGCTCTTCAAGGACTCGCGCGATTCTGCACTGACCAAAGGTAAGAGTCCACTGCCAGGTCACGACACGGCACAGAACACCACGAGCCCTTTAAACCAACAGATACCTACCGAGCCGGCGATCGTGCAAGTGGGCTATCGCTCTTTCGACCGCCAATGGCTGATCGCCGACCACCGGGTCATCGACCAGGCGCGGCCTCCCCTGTGGTCGGCACGTATACCGGGACAGATTTTCGTGGTGGAACAGCACTCGAAGCCGTTGAGAGACGGTCCGGGCCTAGTGTTTTCGGCATTGATCCCCGACATGGACCATTTCAAGGGGAGTGAGGGCGGCCGTGTATTGCCGCTGCTCCATCCGGGCGGTCGGCCGAACCTCGCCCGGGGGTTGACGGGGACGTGGTCGCTGCTGGTTGGACACCCCGTCTCGGCGGTCGAGGTGATCGCCTATGTCGCCGGGGTCGTCGCGCACCCGGCGTTCACGGAGCGGTTCACCGACGAGCTGACCACCCCTGGTATCCGCGTGCCCCTCACCACCGTGCCGGAGTTGTTCGACCGCGCTGTGGATCTCGGTCGGCAGGTGCTGTGGTTGCACACCTACGGCCGCGCGTGCCCGGATCCCGCCGCCGGTCGGCCCGCGGGCGACATTCGTCTGCCAACCGGGGATCCGTCCCGGATCATCAATCTCACCGGGGTGCAGACCATGCCGGAGACCATCGAGTACGACGCCGACACCGGCACGATCTTTCTCGGTGGCGGCTCGTTCGGTCCGGTCGCGCCTGCGGTGTGGGAGTACACCGTCGGCGGCAAGAACGTGATCCGGTCCTGGTTCAACTACCGCAAGAAGACCCCGACCGGCCGCAGGACCAGTCCCCTCGACGCCATTCACGTCGAATCCTGGCCGGCGGAATGGAACAGCGAGTTGATCGACCTGCTGACCGTTCTGACCCGACTTGTCGCGCTGCACCCGGAGCAGGCAGAGTTGCTCGAGCGGGTCGTTGCCGGCCCGCTGGCCTCGAGGGGCGACCTCGCTGCGGCCGGGGTCGGTTGGCCCGGAGCCGGCACCGACCCGCAACGCCGACCCGATTACGGTGCCGTCTCGGTGCCGACGGACGACGGTGGGGGTCAACTCGGACTTGCGTTCGAATGAGTGCTTCTCGGTGCGCCGGATCCCGGACCAGGCACCACCTCGGGAAGGGGACGGCCGGCGCCGGTGGCGCAGGTATTTTCGCATCGATGCGGTGACACAGCCGTGTGGAGCTGGTTGCCGCGGAACGGGAGGGGACATTGTGAAGACACGACTGCTGACGTGGGCATGCGCGCTGACCTTGGGGGTGCTCGCGGTCGCTGCACCGACCGCGACGGCGGCCCCCGCGCCGGACCCGTCCGTGGCCGTCTCGGTGGCCGTGCCGAACGATCTGGTGGTGCGGGGAGTCGCGGAACCGAGCGGGGCGATCACCGACGTGGGACTGCGGGCGGCGTTCGACCAGGGACTGCCCGTCGTGGAGGCGGTGCGCTCCTACTCTCACCGCGACACCACCACCGGGGTGATCTACCGGGTGGTGCGCGATCCGGCGCAGCTGATGTCACCGACGGCGAAGTTCGTCGTCGCCACCGGCCGGCCCCCGGCCGAGGAGTTCCTGGCCACGACGAACCTGGCCAGCTTCGGCACCATGCAGCAGCTCGTGGACCACTATGCGCCCCGGGTGTACTACCCGGGCCGTTTCGTCGCCACGCCCCCGATCCAGCTCCCGGGCGCCTACTCCGCCGCGGGCATCGCCTTCATCACTCCATAACCCTGTCGTCGATCCGTGAGCGGACGCGGTGCCGGGAACTTCTCGGTGCCGCTCGAGGCGGCGGGGGTGCGGGCGTGGCGGGTCTGGGTGGCCAGGGCGGCGCAGACGGTGGCGAGCAGCAGCAGCCAGCCGGCGGTGGGGCGCAGCGCCTCGAGGTGGGTGCCGAGGCCGAGCAGGTGCGGGGAGGACCAGTTCTCGTCGGTGCCGAGCGCGTACACGGCCACCCACGCCGGCCAGGTGCGCAGCACCGAGCCGGGCAGGACCACGCTGGCGATCAGCGGCAGCAACACGATCGAGTAGGGCGCCCCGGCGGCCGGGGCCAGCAGGCAGCATCCGAGGAGCAGCACCCCGGCGGCGGTCAGGGTGTGCAGCCGCTCGTCGGCGCGCCGCCGGTGCAGCAGGACCAGTGCCGTCCCCACGGCGGCCGCCACCGCCGCGGCCAGCCCCGCGGCGACCGCCGGGGGCAGGTGCAGGTATGCGGCGGCGGCGAAGATCGAGCGGGGCGCCGGGGCGGCGTGGTCGAGCGCCGAGACGCCCAGCTGCCCGGTGCGGGCCCACACCAGGGCGCCGGCGAGGGTGGCGGCCGCGGCGGCGGTGAGCGCCTGTGCCCCTCGGCGCTGCAGTACCGGCACCGCCAGCAGCGGCGCGAACACCGGCATCAGCGCGAGCACCGCCCCGAGGGCGAGCGCGGCCGCGATCTGGTGCCGGTGCACCGACAGGTGCAGCCAGGCCACCAGGGCGAGCAGCACGAAGGCGCCGAGATCGTCGGTGAGCACGGTGGAGGTCACCGGGCCGGACAGGAACGTCCCGAGCAGCAGCAGCGGCGCCAACCACGAGCGCACCGACAGCTCCAGCAGGGGCAGCAGCAGCGCCCACGCCCCGAGCAGGGCCGCGATGCCGAGCACGTGCCACCCCCACCGGGCCGGGTCGGGTGTGAGGACGGCCAGGGGCGCGGTGAGCAGGGCGGCGCCGGGGCTGAGCGGCGGCACGCCGGCCCCGGCCCCGACACCGGCGGTGTCGGGGTTGAGGAAGGCGAACGAGGCGTCATAGAGGACGCGGAACCGGGCCGGGGGGAACGGCTCGGACAGCGACCACCAGAGCCGTTGCGCCACTACCAGCACCGCCAGCGGCCACAGCACGAACCCGGCGGCCTGGCCGGGGGAGCGGGCGGTGCGGGGTTCGACGGCGCCGAGCAGGCGAGCGAGGGCGGGCATGGGGTCAGGGTACGGACGGGGCGGTGCCGTCCCGCGCACCCGGGTGAGCGCCGGACCGGCACGGGCCGTCCGCGGTCTCCGGCACCGGCGCCCCCGGCCCGGGTGCGGGGGTTGCCGGGCCGTGCCCGGGATCCCGGGTGCCCGCCGCGGCCGGCGGGCGCGGGGGCGGGCGGTGCCGGCCGTACCGGACCAGGGTGACCGCCAGCAGGGTGAGGAAGACGAGCGGGTAGGCGCATTGGGCCAGCGTGCGCACCACCGGCCCGCCGGGGGTCATGAAGATCCCGATCGCCACGATCTGGTCGGGGTAGGAGCGGTACCACGCCAGCAGCGGCGCCATCGCCGCGGCGGGCAGCAGATACCCCCACCAGCGGCCCCACCGCGCCGCGCGGTCGAGGCACAGCACCACCAGCGGCACCGTCCACACCCAGTGGTGGCCCCAGGAGAACGGGGAGACCATCGGCGCGGTCAGCCCGCACACCGTCAGGCTCAGCAGTTGCTGTCCGTGCCGGTACGCGGCGGTTGCGGCCCATAATCCGAGTCCGGCGGTCGCGGCGGCTGCGGCCAGCCACAGCCCCGTCGGTGGCTGGTCGGTGTGCAGGGCCCGGGCCAGGATGCCGCGGAGGGACTGGTTCGCCGGGGAGGAGATCAGCCCGATCCGGTCGGAGCGGACGATCGCGTCGGTGAAGAAGGTGCGGGCGTCGGAGAAGATCACCACGAACCCGACCACGATGGTGGCGGCGAAGGTGGCCGTGGCGACGGTGGCGGCGCGCCACTGCCGCACCGCCGCCAGGTAGGCGAGGAAGAAGGCCGGGGTCAGTTTCAGCCCGGCCGCGATCCCGACACCGACACCGCGCAGGCGGGCGGGCTCGGGCCGGGTCAGATCCCACAGCACCAGCACCAGCAGCAGCAGGTTGATCTGGCCCAGCCAGATCGTCATGCGCACCGGCTCGAGCCAGGTGCACACCGCCGCCAGCGCGAGGCTCACCACGTGCAGGCGGCCGGTGTCGGCGTAGCCGAGGGCGCGCCAGCTGAGCCACACCGCCAGATACAGCAACACCAGGTTCGTCAGGTTCACTGCGATCGCGGTGCCGGGGATCGACAGCAGCGACAACGGCACGAACAGGATCGCCGCGAACGGGGGGTAGGTGAACGGCAGCAGATCGAACAGCACGAACGAGTACAGCGATTCGGAGGTGCGCACGGTCAGCCCGCCGTGCCGGTACACCACGGCATCGACGCCGTTGCCGAACAACCCGAAGTGCTCGGTGAACCCGAGCAGCCGATCGTGTGTGACGAACGCGGCCGCGGTGGCCACCACCGCGGCCGCCGGCCACCACCGCGGCACCTGCCGGGCAGCGGCCTGTGCTCCACCCCTGTGTCCTCTCCCCATGACCCGAACCTAAGCCGAGACCGCATCCGGCCGCGAATCCGACCCGGCCCCAGGACCCGTCGAACTCCGCGCCGGGAGCGTCCCCGCGGTGCGATGTTCACACCGAAGCAAAGGTGCGCTGCGCACCACCGCCGTCGCCGAGAGGAGTGGTTTTCCTTCGAGTCGCCGACCGGGTGCAGTCGATGACACGGGGGCGAAGTTGGAGTCCACGGCACGGTCACGTCGGTGCCGAGGCGTATCGGTACCCGCCTCCGGGCGGTGTCGCGGCGGGGCGACGCCTCCGTTGTTCACGAACGTCCCAGGGCCCCGAAGCTAGAGCACAGAAACGCCGTGGCAATGGTGCGACCGCGCGGTCGGTCGGTGCCCCCCGGGGCGCGCTTCGCGTTGTGGTCGCGGCGGGCGGGGTGGGTTCCGGCGCGCCGACGCCCTGAGGGCGTCGGCGTAGCGTGCCGCGGGGCGGCCCGCCGTCGGGGGTGTCCCGGCCCCGTGCCGGCGGGTGGACGGCGCTCGTGCCTCGCGTCCGTCGCCCCCGGCCGGCCCGTGTCCGCGCCACCCCCGACCCGGTGTGCGCGCGCCTCCCATACCCGGGGCCTTCGGCGCCGTACGCTGCTGAGCGCACACCGGAGCGAGCTATGCCCAGAGTTACTCCCTCGCTGCGCTCGGATCGCAACTGCTGGGCCGCTCGCCTCCCATTCGCTTCGCTCACAGGAGGAGCCGATGGCGCACGAGGCTGCATCGCCCACCCCGTCCGCGCCGAGCGGCGCGGACGCACCGCCGGGCCGGGCCGGCGGGGCGACCGGCGCCGGTAAGCGCAGCCGCACCGTGGCGGTGCGGCTGCACCCGACCGAGGAGGCGGTGTGGGTGGCGGCGGCGGCCGCGGACGGGCACCGGCAGCTGGGGGCGTGGATCCGGGAGAAGGCGGTGGCGGGGTATCTCGGGCGGGGTCGGCCGGCGCGGGGGTCGGTGGGGTTGTCGGCGGAGGCGGTGGCCGAGATCAATGCGTTGCGGCAGGAGATGGCGCGGTGGGGCAACAACTTGAACCAGATCGCGCGGGCGGTCAATGCGGGGCAGGTCTCGCCGGCGGTGGAGGAGCATCTGCGGGTGCGCGGGGATCGGTATGTGCGGGTGTTGGCGCGGATCGCGGACCGGCTCGACGAGCTCGACGGGTGAAGGTGTTGGCGTGATTGCGAAGATCAGCACCGGCGCGGATCCGAGGGGGTTGGCGGCGTATCTGCACGGGCCCGGCCGGGAGACTCCGCACACGTTCCGCACCGAGCGGGGCCGGCTGATCGCCGGGGGGAAGGTGTTGTGCGGGACGGTGGCGGTGACGGCGAAGAACCCGACCCGGTGGGGGAAGGACTTCGCCCGCGCGGCGCGGACGAACGCGAAGGTGGTCAAATCGGTGTGGCACTGTTCGCTGCGCTGCGCCCCGGGTGATCGCAGGTTGCGGGACGAGGAGTTCGCGGCGATGGCGCAGACGGTGGCGGAGCGGATGGGGTTCGCGACTCATCCGTGGGTGGCGGTGCGGCACGACGACGACCACATCCACCTGGCGGTCTCGCGGGTGGATTTCGTGGGGCGGGTGTGGAAGAACAGCCAGGACCGGTGGCGGATCGTGGAGGTGATGCGCGAGCTCGAACGCACCCACGATCTGGTGCAGGTCGCCGGCCCGCACCGCACCACCGGCCGGGCCCTGTCGAGCGGGGAGCGGCGGCGGGCCGAGCGCACCGGGCAGCTCGCGCAGCGCGACGTGCTGCGCGAGGTCGTGCTCGCCGCCCGCGACATCGCCGCCGGGCGCGGGCCGGAGGTGTTCGAGGCCGCGCTGGCCGACAACACGGTCGGGGCGGCGGTGCGGTGGCGGCGCAACGTCGCCTCCACGGGGCGGATGAACGGCTACAGCTTCCACCTCGCGGGGCACTGCGATGCGGGTGGGGAGCCGATCTGGTGGCCGGCGTCGAAGCTGAGCCGGGAGCTGTCCTGGGCGAAGCTGTCGGCGGTACTCGGCGGGCCGGAACCGGACCGGCGCGCCGCGCAGACGGCGGTGCCGAAGAAACGGCTCGAGCGCACCGCCCGCCACGAGGCGCGCCGCCGGGAGGCCGGGCAGGCGCAGTTCGCGGCCGGGCGGTGGAACCAGAGCCGCCGCCGCCTGTCGGTGCTGGCCGCGAGGATGCAGGGATCGACCGGGGGGCAGCGCAAGTGGCAGCAGGTGAGGGCGGAGATGGATCAGCAGCAGCGACTCGAGGAGCAGGCCGCGGCGGCGGCCGCGGCGGCCCGGGCGGCGATGCCGGTGCCGGTGGCGCAGCAGCTCGAAGTGTCGCAGCGGCGGCGACAGCCCTGGACCCCGGAGATGAAACGGCAGTACGCCATCGCCAAGGCCCGCGCCGAACGCGACGCCCAGAAAGCCGAACACGCCAAGTGGACCGAGGTCCCCGGCGGCGGACTACGGCGCGACGTCCCCGCCACGAGACTGCGGATGTTCGTCAGCGACGACGGAACCTGGTCGCTGGCCCGCCGCAGCAACCCGGACCAGCCGGTGCGCTCCGGGCACGCCGCCACCACGGCGGAGGCGTGCGCGCAGGCGTGCACCGCGGCGCAGCAGCGCCTCACCCAGATCTGGCGGCAGCTGCCCGCCGAGCAGCGCACCGAGCAGAGCAAGAGCAGGGTGCAGCGCGCCTGGAACTCTCTCACCCCCGCCGCACCGGCCCCGGTGCCGACGCCGGCCCGCACCCCGCCCGGCACACCGGCGCCGGGCCGGGCGCCCACCCCACCACCGCCGCCGCACCGCCGCCCCGACCCCGACCGTGACGCCGGGCGCGGCCTGTAGACACCCACCCGGCACTCGAGGGCTGCCGCGCCGCCGCTGCGCGCCGGCTTGCCACCGCGGCAGACGTGTCCGCCTCGGGGGTTAACGTCTCGTGACGAGGCAGGCGAACATGCGTGGGACGACCGCGCCGTGGGTACGTTCCCTTCCGTGGCACGCGCGATGCCCGCCCGGGGGCGCGTGCCGTTCCCCGCAACCTCATCCGGCAGGAGCCCACCCATGCCCGACCCCCACCGCCCCACCCACGACACCGGCCCCGGCAAGCACCCCGAGGCTCCGGCGCTGACCGCACAGGACCTCGACGCGGTGTTCCGGGCCCTGACCGGGACGGCACCGACCGCCGCCGAACGCGCCGTCCTGCACGCGGTACGCAGGAAAAACCGCCCGCGCTCACACCCCACGCCGTGACCGCGGCCGAGAAGGTATCGCCGTGCCCGTGCGTTGATCAGCCGTGCCGCCCGTGGTGGTGCAACCGTGTCCTTGCCGCCACCGACAGCAGACTTACGGCCACTTCGTGAGAACGCTCCGGCTTGTCGGCAAAGCGACTTCGCGCTGGGCGGCTATGGGTCAGTTCCGTTGCGGCCGGTACCGACCCCAGAGGGCGTGGGCCACAATGGCTACCCCGAGCGCCGGGAACAGAACGATGAGAAATACCTGCATGGTCTGACTGCTGGAGATTTCCGCACTGATCAACCCCCCGATGCCGTACACGGTCTGGGTTCCGACCAGAATGCCGAGGACGATCTGCACGAGCGTCCGGGGCAAGACGGTCTTTGGTCCACGGCTTGTGCTCCTCTCGCCGGGGGTGGAAACGGCGCAGTGCTTCCCGGGCTCCCATTGCTTCACCGTCGGCCCCATGGCCATCGACAGGGAGGTCAGCTGTCCGTCAGCAGGAACGAACGTGTCCGCCTACAGGGAGATCGGCGGATCTGCTTTCACCTTGAGGCGACGTCGAAGTGTGCCCAGGGTGCGGGGGCCTTCTACCCGCCTAGTCCTCCGCCGCCCTCGGAATTGAACGGGAAGATCGGTCCGTGGGTGCCGTCGGGCAGTCTCGGCGAGAGGGACGAGTACGGGCTCGGTGGTCGGTCTCGCATGAGATTCCGCAGGTCGAACTTCCGGATCAGCGAGGCAAGCCGCCCGAGGATCCCGGCCGGGGGTGTTTCGGCGACCCCGCGGCGGGGAATCGGCTCGGACCGAACGTAATGACGTGCTCTGCCCGGCGGCGGATCCGCCCGATCTTCCGGCTCCATACCTGAGGGTAACGCCCGAGCGTGCTCTTCTTTGTCGGCGCTGGGGCCACGGCTCACGGAATCGGAACGACCCCAGCCAGCCGAGCCACTGCCACCCCGTCTCGCCGAGGCGGGTGCGGGCTCGATCGAGCCCGAGTCGGCGGGCGAGACGGATCCCGGCTCCCGCCCGCCCGTCCCACCGCCGTGCCGAACTGCCGCCGTGCCGAACTGCCGCCGGTGTGCCACGACGCCGTGCGTACCGCCACTTCGGCGCTGTACCGCCTCACCAGGCTGGCGACCTGCTCCCGCGGAAGGTCCAGTCGGAGCAGCCGATGCACCAGCTGGTTATCGGCTGCGCGCCATGCCTCCCGGTTCCACCGGGACGGTCGGATCCGGCCGAGACGTGCGAGCCGATCCTCGAGCATCCGGGCGACGTCCTCGGACTTCATCGACCCCGCCCCCCTTTCCTCCGGTCTCTCATGTTCGACGGTGTCAGGCCTGGTCCAGCCGAGATGAGAATCATGCCCCTCGGTGCTTGGGACCGGACCACAGCCGGTGCACCGGCCGAGAGCCGGATCGTCGGGCCACCGGTGCGGGAGGCAGGTCGGGTACGGCAGACCAGCCGCCGGCAGCACCTCACTCCTTTTGGGGACGAGACCGCACTTCGGCAGGCCGGGTGTCGTCGGGCCGGTGGCGGTGCAGCCACGCCATCGCCGCCCCGCAGGCCAGCACGGCCGCGACCGACACCCCCACCGACATCGTGGTCCACCACCTCGGCACCGCCCCGGCGGCCTCGGAGAGCGGGGCGTGGGTCGCCCATCCGAACCGGGCGATCAGCGGCACCGCCATCGCCGCCGGCACGGCCAACGATGTGGCGGTCACCGACGCGGTGGAAGGCAGACAGGCGACGAGGGTGTACGCCGCCGCGGCCGGCGCCACGACGAGCGCCACCACAAGGTGCACGGTGTCCCACGGGGGTCGTTCGACGAGCGCCGAGGCCGCGACCAGCGTGAGCACCCCGATCCCGGCCAACGGCCGCGGGGCGCGCCGGCCGAGCCACGCCCCGGCGGCCACGAGCAGGACCGGCACCGCCAGCAGCGGCCAGGTATCCGGGGCCCACGCGATCACACCGCCGGTGGCGAGGACCACCGCCAGCGCCGCCAGCAGCACCGTCCCGGTCCGTTCCCGCAACCACAGCGCCGCGGCGAGGGTGACCGGCACCGCCGCCATGCCCAGGCGCCACCGCCCCTCCTCGACGCTGTCCGTGCTCAGCGCGGCCGCGGCCTGGCTGAACGACCAGTACAACCCCACCCCGAGGGCCGGCAGTCCGGTACCGACCGCCAGCTCCCGCGCGCTTGCTTTGCGCTCGCCGGGGAACCCGGGACCGGCACCGCCGGCGAACAAGGTCAGCCCCGCGGTGACGAGCGTCGCCGCGGCCAGGATCAGCCACAGGGCATGGGTGGGCTGGGTGCTGGCCGCCAGATACGGGGCGTGCTCTCTGGGCGCGGCCGCGAACTGCCGGTACTGCGCCATCGGCACCGCGGTCCACAGGCCGGCCACGACGCCGCCGGTCAGGACCGTCTGCTGCTGTACGCGGCCGGCCCCGATGCACAGCACCACCAGCCCGCCGAGCAGCATCCCCGCCCCGATCGCCGAGACGTACACATCGAACCGCCACGCCCGCGGCAGCGCCACCAGCCCGACCAACGCGGCCCCCACCAGCACCGCGGCGGCCGCGGCATAGCCGTGCCGGATCCGCGCCGCGGCAAGGACCGCCGCCATCTGCCCCACCGCCGCCGCGGCCAGGCCGGAGGTGAGCGCCGGGTCAGGACCGAACCCGGTGGCCATCGGGTAGGTGCCCACGGCCGGAGCGGCAAGCACCACTCCCGCCGTGTACCCACCGACCACCAAAAGGACATACCGGAACAAAGTCGCCACCCCTCACCTTCGCCCGTGCAGCCCGTGCGCGGCCAGCGCATCACCGAGTTCGCCGGCCGCGGCCGCATCGAAGGGGCGGCCGCGGCGCCGCTGTGCGCCGGCTTGTCACCGGAGCCAGGGGGTGCGGTTTTCCGTGCACCTGCCTCTCCGACACGGGCTGTGGTCGGACCGGTGCGGCCCAACGGGACCGCTGCCAGCCGGACCCCCTGCTGGGACAAAGGTCCGCGTACCTGGCGGCGAGGGGAGGGCGTGGTGGCGCCGACACGCGACGCGTGCTCGCTGTGTGCTCGGCCGCTGTCGCCGGATACCGGCACTTCACCCGGAATATAACTCCAAGGTTATATTGTTGTCCTGGTTGGCCGACCGTTCCGGAGGGCGAAGAGTTTGGGGAGGTGAAGGTCGGTCCATGGCCTGGGAGGTCGTACTGCTCGACGAGGTCGATGAGTGGTATCTGCGTCTCGTGCGGACCGATGCCGAGACGGCGACGGCCGTCACCGCGGCCATCGACAGCTTGGAAAGCGAAGGGCCCACCTTGGGACGTCCCCTCGTGGACAAGGTCAAAGGCTCGCACGTGCACAACATGAAAGAACTCCGTCCCAGCGGCACCTCGGTACGCATCCTCTTCGTCTTCGACCCCCGGCGGCAGGCGGTACTGCTGGTCGCCGGAGACAAGGCCGGCGCCTGGAAGCAGTGGTACGTCGACAACATCCCGAGAGCCGAGGAGCGCTACACGATGTGGCTCACAGAGCAGAACACCAGCGGTACCCAGGAGGTGTGAGATGGCGCGACATTGGCGCGAAGTGCGGGCGGACGCCGCCGAGCGGCTCGACGAGCAGGCCGTCACCGAGGCCCGCAAGAGCATGCAGGAAGAGGTGAGGGCGTATCGCCTCGCCGAGATCCGCCGCGAACAGGGCTGGACCCGGCAGGAGGACGTGGCCGACCTGATGGGAATCTCCCAGTCCCGGGTCTCGAAGATCGAACGTGGCGACCTGCGACACACAGAACTCGGCACCCTGGAGTCCTACGTGCGGGCCCTCGGCGGGCACCTCCGTGTCGTCGCGGAATTCGGTGACCGCTCCCTAACCCTGGGATAGTGCTGGGCTCCGTTAATTCCGAGGCAGAAGCGGTTTCCACTTCCCATTTTCCTCACTTCGCCAAGGCGCACGGACCGATCAAGTGGGGAGCCTGCAGTCCCCACAGGCCGCGCTCGCTACCGTTGGCTCCGTCGTGTTACCACTCGGCACGGAGCCGACGGGGCAGAGAGAATCGGGGGCCGGTCCGCGCCTGTGCCGGCCGCCAAGTACACCTCGCGGCAACTGGGAGGGAGCGCCAGGTGCGGTAATACAGCTTTACGGCACCCGTAAAGCTGTATTACCGTCAGTACGGTTATACGTTTCGGGGAAGGGAGCAGTCTCCAGGATGATCATCAGCACGGTGAACACGAAGGGCGGCACAGCGAAGTCGACCACGTCGATCTACCTGGCCACGACCTACAGCCGACTCGGTAAGCGGGCGGTTGTGCTGGACCTGGACAGGCAGGGATCCGCTACGGACTGGGCCGATCGGGCAACGGAGAACGATGATCCGCTTCCCTTTCCAGTGCACGTGACGAACATGAAGCGGCTATCCAAGTACCCCGGATCGTCCGACTACGACGTGGTCCTGATCGATACCCCACCCGGGGACAGTCAGGTGATCGACGCTGCCATCGCTGTCTCCGACTTCGTGATCTTGCCGACCCAAGCAACCGGTCTGGACACTGCGCGAGTGTGGGAGACCTTGCCGGCAGTGAAAGACAGGGTTCCCTACGGCGTCCTCATTACGTCCGCCCGACTCAACACCAACCTGCTGGAGAACGCGAAAGCGGCATTCGACGACAACGGCATCTCTCGCTTCGACACCGTCATCCCCATGCGCGAACGCATCCGGACCACCTTCGGATGGACCCCCACCCACGACGACGGATACGCCGACGTAGTCAAGGAGATCGAGGAGGCACTGGCATGAGTCTGAACAAGTCGAAGGGAAATCTCGGTCCGAGGAAGCCTTTGAGTGTTCCGGCAGAACCGACGACACCGGCTCCTTCAGTGGCGGCCGGTTTCATCGAGCCGACTCGAACGAAACTGACGGTGCACATCGACGAGGACCTTCATCGACGATTCAAGTCGACGGTTGCAGCTAGCGGGCAAACGATGCGTGCCGTCGTCGAGGAGGTCCTCGAGGACTGGGTCAAGCGGAACGCCTCCTGACAGGAAATCCCGCCAGGGCATGAGATTACTCGTCCCAGCCTTTCTCCTGGGTGAAGTCTCGCACAGCACGAGGAGAACCCTCACCAGCTGTATTGCTGTAAATACATTTACAGCAATACAGCTCTCAGTAGTGAGTGAACGGCTGAAGCCCACGTCCCGAGCTGCGGTGATGTCGACGAGTTCGGCACGGGACGATCATTTCGTCCTCAGGATCGTTGGCGAGTTCTTGGTGGAAGAAAGCTCAGCGCGTACTGGATGGGGCGGACCAGCACGCGCGGGCACTGCATCGGCACGGTGGCCGCGGCCTGGATCTGTTCGGGTCAGCCGGCCTCACGGACGGGGTTCTCCTTTTTCTCTTCGAGCTTGCGGGCGTCGTACAGGATGCGGCCCACGGCTCCGGTGGAGATGCCCATCTCTTCGGCGATGTCCTTGTACTTCATACCCTGCTTGCGCAGGTACACGACGCGGTCCCGCCGGACTTTGGCACGTTCGAGGAACTCTTCCCGCGGCTCGGCGAAGAGCCGCTGGATGGTTCGTGTGGAAGCTCCGAACTGTTCGGCTGCTTCGCGTGCCGTCATCTTGCGGCGCACAGGGTGTTTTGCTCCGGGCATCAGAGGATCGCCTCCAGCATGGCTTGCTCGTCGAACTTGGTGGCTCGTTTCCGGTTGGCTTCGATCTTGGCAGGGGTCATGACCTTGCCGCCCTTGCTGCCGCGGTGGGCTTGGCGGGCGCGGTATTCCTCTTCGGTGTAGTTGCGCCAGATCCATTTGCCGATGGAGCCGGCGGTGGCGCGGACCTCGACGAAGGGCAGGGGGTCGGCGAACTCGGTATTGATGGCGTGGCAGCGCTGCAGAATCAACGTCAGCCAGGCGTCGAGGGTGCCATGCCGGTGGTGCCACCACTGCGGGTAGGCCCATGTGCGGGCGGTGTCGAACAGGGTGACGTTGCGGCCCAGGCCGGCGGCCCGGTCGGGCCGGCGCGGTGCCTGCCGCGGGGTGTGCACGGTGACCAGCTCACGCAGCTGGTACGGGGTGGCGGGGCCGTAGATCGTTTCCCAGTCCGGGTGGATGGGGTTCTTGGTGAGCTGGCCGCCGTAGGCGAAGTCCCCGCCGACGCAGATCTTCAGCCCGGTCTCGACCCGGTGGGCGAAGCGCAGCGGCTGCAGACGGGCGGAGTCGGTGCGGCACACCGGGGCGGCGAGCCACCAGCCCAGGTGCGCCCGCCCGGTGGGGGACTGCGCCACCCAGTTCGGAGCCGGGTGATCGCGGGGCTTCTCGAAGGCACGCATCGCGGCGTCGGGGTGGTCGCAGTCGACGACGAGCGAGCCGAGCAGCGCGTGCGGGGAGTGCTGGATGTAGCGCATGGTCAGCGCGTCGTCGCGGCTCATCCGGTACTGGCCACGGGCGAGATGGTTGGTGGCGTACGGCCGGTGCGGCAGCAGCACCTCGTCGGCCCACTGCACATCGCTCAACAACTGCGCCCCCGCCGTGTCCATGGCGTGCACTCTGCCAGCACCAAGATCGGATGTTCGAGTCCGACACGCCGAGCCATATAACAATTATTCGGGTACGTCATGCCGAGCCATATCAGGTATCCCGCCCACTTCGGGGTTCTCCTGAGGTTCCTATCTAGTTTTGTTCGGAAAATTAGATATTCCGTAGGGCCCGGAGCGCCCTGGAAAATACCAATGCAGCGATGCTCATTCATTCGGGACAGTGGATAGAGCGATCCATCAGAAGTCGCGTAAAGCAGGTGTTGACACCCAGGTGTGTAAAGGTAGTCTTTACAAGTGAAGGGTCGTGGACTCGGCGCACAAGCACGGGATCGACGACGACATCGTCCATGTATTTGACGAGGCGATCCGCTACGTCGAATACGACGGCGAGGAACGGCTGCTGATCATCGGTCCCGACACTGCGGGCCGCTTGCTCGAGCTGGTGGCCGTACTTGCGGGTGAGCCGACCCGGATCGTCCACGCCGATCGCCTGCGGGCGAAGTTCTACCACTACCTGAGGTGCGCATCATGCCGACCGTCAAGCGCAGCAGCACCGATGTGACCGGACTGGACCAGCTCGATCCGGCCGTCACCGACGCCCGCGATGCCACCCATGTGCGGCGGATCATCGCCGCCCGCAAGGCCCTGGCCGCCGCCGAGGCCGAGCTTCGGACCGCGGTGGCCGCCGCCCGGGAGGCCGGCGACTCCTGGGCCGTGATCGGTACGGCACTGGACACCACCCGGCAGGCGGCGTACCAGCGGTTCGGGGCCAGCAGGTAGACCCCCGGTGTCCGGCGCGGCGACCGGTCGCGAATACCTTTTCTGCCGCAGCCGGACAGGTGTGGGGATGGTTCTAGACGTAGTTGCCCGACGACTCGGAGGAGGTGTCGGTGCTCTGGCGCACCCGCATCCAGGTGCCGGGCGCGTAGATCACCTGCTCGCTGCTGCGGCTGACGACCAGAGCGCCGCTGTCGTGGACCGCGAACGAGTCCGTCTCCTGCGCGTAGTCCGTCGTCTCGACGAGACCGGACTCCGGGACGATGTGTGTGACTGTGAACATCTCACTCCCCTCGCCTTCATCCGCCGGCGCCCTGCCTGCACTCTCCCACACCCCCGGCAGGTGTATGGAGGACCTGGGCTGTCCGGTACCGGCCGGGAACCCTCAGCCTGGGAGATACATGACCGCTGACACCGAGTTACCTCCGAACCGTCAGGTAAGCGTCGGCAGCGTCGCGATGTGGGGCGCGGGCGGAGTCGATGCGCGGGACTGCGCGTATCGCTCATGCGCGTGCGTCCTCAGGTGTGAGGGCTTTGCCTGGAGTGAGGTGGGGGTTCGTCGCCGGTGAGCACCCGAGTACCTTGCCCACTCCCGCGGCGGTCGTGCCCGAACGTGGGGTCTGTGCGTATCGAGGCCGGACTGTACGTGGCAGGGTCAGCACCGGGCGCCCAGTTGAGCACAGGCCCATGCTCGACCGATCCGCCATGTGCCGCCCTCTGCGATCAGGGGGATACCGGGGCGATCCGAAGTCGTCGCGGCGGACAACTGGCCCGGTCCGATCGGGACCACTTCCACGACGTCGATGTCCGTCACGCCCATGCCGATGTGGTCGGCCGGAGACGGGTTGGAGGTGGTCGCCCCTTCGAAGAATTGTGCACGCTCGGCCAATCGCACGTCCGGGTCGAATGCACTGTGCAACATAGCGGTCACCTGCTGCGCGGTGGGGACAGTGGCAGCCGGAAGCTCCGCCGCAGGTACCGCGAACGAGGTCGGTGCGAGGGTGGCCTCCGGTGCTTCGGACGTGGACTGTTCGGATCCAGCACTGCAGGCAGTCTGGGTGGCGAGGAGGAGGAAAGTGACAAGCGTCCACGCTCCGGCCATCGTCCTACTGCGAGTCATCGGGACCCCCTGGTCTCGGCGATGTGTCCCCTTGCGCCACCCTGCCATCCAGATCTGTCCGCGCTCGTTCTTGTACATCCTGTGTCCGCGGGCCGACTGGACAGCGACGACGGTGGTTTCGCAGACCGCAGGCCCCCGCCCGAAATTGTGGTGATGATCCAGCTCTCTGCAGTCAGGGATGCCGGGGCGGTCCGAAGTCGAGGCGGACAACCGGCCCGGACCGATCGGCACTACTTCCACGACGTCGATGTCTGTCACGCCCATGCCGAGGTGGCCGGCCGGGCGGGTCGCCTCCGCCGTCCCTTCGAAGAGCTTCCTCCCTGGGCCAACCGCACCTGTGGGTCGGTGGTCGGCGCCCCGGGGAGCGGGGGTGCTGTCAGCGGGAGGTGTTGCGCGGTGTTCGCCGGCGCACCGTCGGCCGGCCGGGGGTGTCGGTGGTGCGCGACTGCGTTCCGCCTCGTGTCCGGCGCGTGGTGCGCTCGGCCCCGGACACGTCGGGGCCGCTGGTGCCTTTGGTGCCGCGGCCGGTCGGGTCGGGGCGGGTGGAGTGGCGGATCTGCGGTGCCCGGGCAGGGCGGGGGCCGTCGCCGACCCGGGGCTGACCGAAGAGGCGGGTGACCAGACGCGGGGAGGTGGTCGACTCCAGCGAGACGCGGGCCTCGGGCTCACGGTAGGCGGCATGGGCGATCAACCCGAACATCAACAACGTGGTGATCATCGAGGTGCCCCCGGCGGAAATCAACGGCAACTGCAGGCCGGTGACCGGCAACAGCCCCACCACGTAGGCGATGTTGATGAACGCCTGGAGCACGACCCACATCGTGGCCACCGCGCTGAGCATCCGCAGGAACGGATCGGTCGAGCGCAACGCCACCCGCAACCCGACCCACAGCACCGCGGCGAACAGCCCGATCACCAGCAGCGCCCCGACCGCGCCGAGCTCCTCGCCGATGACCGCGAAGATGAAGTCGTTGTAGGCCTGCGGCAGATAGCTCCACTTCGAGTTGGACTGGCCCAGCCCCTGACCGAACAGTCCCCCGTTGGCCAGGGCGTACCGGGCCTGGGTGGCCTGGTAGTTGATGCCCTGCGGATCGGCGTCGGGGTTGAGGAAGGCGCGGATGCGGTCCGAGCGGTACCCGACGGTGGCGGTGAAGATCACGATGCCGAGCACCCCACCGGCCGCCATCGCTGCGATGATGCGGGCGCGGAACCGCCCGAACCACAGCACCGCCATCACGATGATCGCAATGGTCACCGCGGTCCCCAGGTCCCGCTGGAGCACCACCATGGCCAGCACCGCGCAGCAGACCACCGCGATCGGCCGCAGGACGCGGTGGACGTCGACACGGTGCTCGGCGGCGGTGGCCACCATGTGCGCGGTCCAGATCACCAGCGCGACCTTGGCGAGCTCCGACGGCTGGAACGAGGCCGATCCGATCAGGATCCACGACTGGGCGCCGTAGACCTCACTGCCGACCCCGGGGAGGAGCACCAGGATCAGCAGCACGAACGCGAACCCGAGAAACCACGGCGCGCCCCGACGCAACACCGAGGTCGGGATCCGCACCACCACCACGAAGATCGCCAGCCCCACCAGGGCGTAGAGCAGCTGCGGGACGAACCGCGCATACGGCGACCCCAGGTTGAGCAGGGATTCGACGCTCGACGACGAGAGCACCATCATCAGCCCGAACACCACCAGCAGCAGGGTCACCCCCACCAGGGTCTGGAAGTCGTGCAGCGGCCGGGCCACCCAGCTGTCGAGCCGAGGGCGCAGACCGCCCCGGTCCCGGGCTGCCGGCCCGGCGCCGGCAAGCTGCTCCGCCGGAGGCGGACTCGCCGGGTCTTCCCGCCGGGTACGTGTGTGGTGGTCGGTGCTGCCGCCTCGCCCTGCTCTCACCCGCCCATCGTCCCACGACAGCACCACCGTCCCCTCCGGTCCGCACACCCCGCCGGCGGTCGGTGGGAGACGAAGAGGCAACGCCGGGACGCGATCTGTGGGCCGGGGGTGTGGCGCGGACACCGATCCCGGCGGGGCGTGTCGGGACCGGTATCCGCGCCCCCGGCCGCTACGGGCGAATCTCGCCGCGGCGCGAGCCGGAGTCGGACGGTCCACCCGCCGCCGGGGTGAGCGTGTTCAGCAACCGCCGATGTACCAGGCACCGTCGATGCGCTGGAAGGCGCTCGGGGTGCCGATCTGGGTGATGCCCGGTCCGACACACCGGGTCTCGTTCCGGTCGGGGCCGAGGAAGTTGTCCCAATGAATGTTGATCTTCACCCAGCCGCCGCCGCAGTGGTTGTACCAGTGCCGCCCGGCGTCGGTGTAGAACCCGCACGGCGCCGCCGACGCCACCGCCGGAGTCGCCACCGCCAGACCGGCCCCGATCCCCACCGTGGCCACCGCCGCTGCTGCCACCCGCGCCACCGTCTTGTGCCCGCGACTCATGCTGGTCCTCCGTTCGAATATAAAATACCGGTCGGTTGGTACTGTACTCGGTCCTCTTCACGCGCCGTCGCCGACACGGTCGACAGGCCGAAACAGCCCCGCCCCCGCCCGACGAGAGATCCCGGAGACCAGAGCCGGCGTAAGGTCCCGGGCGTGACGTCGGCCGACGAACTTTTCGACGAGGACCATCGCAGCGGGACCATCGGGCCGTTCACCACCACCGCCGACGCGTACCGATGGTGGGCCGAACGCGTCGCCGCCCTGGCGGCCCTCGCGGGCCAGGACGGCGCGCCCACCGTGCGGTTCGACCCGCGCCCACCCCGGTCGTGGACGGGAACCGCGTGCTCGGGCTCGGCGACCTATCAGCCCTGGCCGGACCGGATCACCTTGCACTACGGGTCCGTGCCCACCGGCTGCCTCGACCTCGCCGTGGTCGACGGAATGCTGCTGCACGCCCTCGGGCACCGCGCCCGACGGCGCACCCGCCGTGCTGTGGACCTGCTCGGCGGAGCGGTCGCCGCGGCGGGGCTGGTGCTCACCGGCCTGAGCGTGCGCGCCGACACGGCGACTCCGGCACTGCTCGCCGGCGGTGCGCTCTGGGCACTGGTCGGTCTGGCTTGGCTCGTCGCGGTGATCCGGGGGACTCTGCACGCCGAAAACTGGGCCGACGACTACGCGCTCGCCTGCGGCGGACCGCGCCCCATCCTGGCCTACCTGCACCGGTCCGCGGCCTCGGCCCCCGGTGACCATCTGCGGCTGCAGCGCCTGCAGCAACGCCTGTGGGACGGCTCCACCCTGACCGGGCCCCCGTCGCCGAGGACCCGGCCGCCGACTGAACCCGGATCCGCCCCGAAAACCCCCCCGAGCCCCCGGCGACCGGCTCCCGGCAACACCCCGGCGCACCGAGGAGGCGCACCCCTCCGGCGGGTGCATCCGACGCCCACACCGGATCCGAACCGTTGTCCAGTCGACCCCCGCCCGCCCGGATCGCCCCTCGATTCGGGATCGGCCACACCCCAGACCCCGCCGCGCCGGTACCGGCGCGGCGGGTGATCACCCGGTGTGCGGATGGCTCCGGTACCCGTCCCTGCGGCTGCGGGAGGGGGCGGTAACGCCCTCGTCGGCAGACCCGCCCTCGAAGAGCCGACGTCAGGGTCGACACCGTGCGCCCGGTGAGGGCCGCGCCCCCGCCGGGCGGGCTCGGTTCCGGTACGGTGAGGGCCCGCCTCGGCGACGAAAGGGTGGACGGGTCGATGACTGTGCCGCAACCGTGGTCCCCGACGATCGAGGCGTTGCGCACGGTGCAGCGGTTCGTCTTCGCCGATCCGTCGCTGCTGACCCGGGCCCTGATCTACGCCCAGCACTACCTGCGCGCCGAGCTCGACGCGGCCGGCACCGCCGAGGACGCGATGATGCCCGACGCCGAACTCGGCGAGGTCAACGACTTCTTCCTGTCGATCCTCGAACAGCTCAACGGGGTGGAGACGGGCGTGGAGCTGGCCGAGGAGCAGTACCGGCAGGCGCAGGGATGGCTGCTCTCGCGCACGGGCCCGTTCGGGTCGGTCGAGGAGATGCTCGGCGAGGACCACCAGCACCGCTGAGCAGGTCGTGCTCGGCGGCGAGCGTGCGCTCGCCGCCAACCTGCATGTCGGTCTCTTCCCTGCGTTGCGATCCGGGCTGCCACCCGACAGCGGGAGGCCCGGGCGTCCGGCACGCCGTGACGCGGGGAGAACACCGTGCCGAGGTGCAGGCGCCGGAGCACCGATGTGACCGGACTCGACCGGGTGGGTCCCCGCCGCCCGCGATGCGACGCACCTACGGCGGATCCTCGTGGCCCGCGCAGCCCTGGCCGCGGCCGAAATCGAGCTGGGGGTGCGGTGGCCGCAGCCCGGGAGGCCCGGCGACCGGTGGGTCGTGAGCGGCACGGCGCTGGACACCGCCGGGCAGGTGGCATCTCAGCGGTTCGGCGGTGGGCCGCTGCGAGCCCGCCGACCGGACAGATGCGGTCGCGCTGTCGGAGCTGGACGCGCCGCGGGGGAAGGCCGGGGCAGACGTAGCTGCCCGGCAGGTCGGGGGAGGCAGTGGTGCTCTGGTGGGCCCGTAGCCAGGCGCCGGGGGCGTAGATCACCTGCTCGGTGCGGCGTCTGACGATCAGCGCACCGCTGTCGTGGACGGCGAACGAGTCCGTTTCCTGGGGGTAGTCCGTCGATTCGATGGTCCCGGCGTCGTCCAGCCCGGTCTCGAGTCCGCTCGTCAGCGAGGCAGGGTCGGGGGACGTCCTACCGCACTGACCGCCGCGAAGAAAAACGCCGCACGGAAGCTTCTCGGCGAAGGGCACAGCGTCGCCGAAGTCGCCGAGATCCTCGGCATCGGGCGCAGCACCCTGTATCGGTCGATCCCGCAGCTTTCCCACTGAGACCGGCTTCGCGCACAGCCTCGGTGACTCTCGCCCTGCCCCTCCATCGGGTGGTGGTCGGTCAGCAGTTTTTCTTCGACTTCTGCCGCTCCAACGCCCGTCGTTGCTGCCGGGACAGTCCAGCGGTCTCTGGTTGTGGGGTGGTGTCACGGCGGTAGCGATCGAGGTAATCGGCCAACTGCAGTGCGGCCTCGTGCAGCGACGGGCGGAACTGTCGGCCGCTGCGGCGGAACGCGATGCTGGCGCTGAACGAGTCGAGCACCTTCGCCAGCAGGTCGGGATTTTTCGCCACGTGGGCCACCACCTCGTGCTCTTCGAGGTACTGGGGAGGCATGGACGGCACGGCTTCGCGCCAGTCGGGCACGCGGACCTCGACCGGCTTTTCGACGATTCGGGTCTGCCGGACCACCTTCATCCCGACTGCTCCGGCGCGTGCTGCTTTGCGGGCGTTGTGGGCGTTGCGGCGGCACTGATCGCTGCACCACACTCTCGGCCGGCCGGCCTTTCGGTGTGGAGGAACCGGGTTCGAGCACCACGGGCACATGCCTGGATCGGCGGTCTGCGCGTTGGTCTCGGGGCTGTCGGTCGGCGCGTCCGGGGTCGTCATGAGCCGGGATCCTATTTCGTCGCGCCGAAATTGCAGCTTCAGTGCATGAGGTGTGTGGGGATTTGGTCTGTGGTCGGTCGGGACCAGGGCCGGTGGAGTGGCACACGACGGTTCGGTACGGCTGGGACGGCGGAAGGCCGGCCGGGTACGGCTCGGGGTGCGGCAGAAACTCTTCGATCGGCAGCTCGGCTGCGCGTCCGTTTCGGCTGGCCTCGTCCCGGTGTCTGTCAAACAGCAAGAGGTGTGTCCCCCTCGTCGGTGTGTCCCCCTCGTCGGTGTCCGCGCCGAGGAGGGGGCTGCGGTGGTGCAGGTGATCGAGGCCTGGCGGCACACCGCCGAAGTGCTGGCCGATCCGCACCTGGCGGCCCTGCTCGCCGCCGAGACCGGCGACGACCACGGTGTGGTGTCCCGCCGGGCGCTGCGTGAGCCCCCGAACGCGGGGACCGGGTCGCCCGCCCGCCGACCCCGCCGGCGGGTGGGAGTTGCGGTTCGCCACCACCGACGCCGTCACAGGGTGGGAAGCGCTGTCTCGGCAGGTGCCGGCGAACACCCTGACCGCGTGGCACGAGCTGCGCGCCCGCCCCGAGACCCCGGCGCCGACCTCGCGGCACCATCGGCTCAAAGGCTCCCTGGCCACCGCCGCGCACGGCGGGACGGTGATGGAGCAGTGCCGGTACGAGGTCACCGCCGGCGGACGGCTGTGGTATCTCGTCGACACCGCCCGCCGCACCCGGTGGCTCGAGGCCGCGGGCACCGCCCACCCCGAGGCCACCGACCAGCCGGCCGATGCCGGCGCTCGAGACCACGGCCGGGGTGCGGGCACGGGGCACGCACGCGCTCGCCCCGTCGTAGCGGTGCCCGTGTGTCCTCGCCGGCTCGGGGAGGGGGTGGGACGAAGGGGGGATCGTCCCTGCCCGCAGGTGTGACCTGAGGCCGGCGGGGGAATGCTTCCGGGATGCGGGGTGCGTGATCTGCAGGGGTGGTCACGCACCCCGTGCCGGTCCGGCCTCGCCTTCGCCCCGAGGGCCCGGAAGGGCACGCTCGGCGAGGGGAGTTCGGCGGGGGATGGGGGCGGGGGAACCGGGGACGGTTCCGGCGGGTGCCCGAGGGGTGTACCGCGGAGCCGTCCCCGGCCGCGCCCGGGGGTGGGAGGCGGAATGTCGGACCGGTCCCACGCCCGGGGCGGCTCGTCGATGCATCGGATGAGCCGCCCGGCAGGGGGGTGCGGGATCGGCTCCTCGGCCCGCTTCGAGGAGATCCACCTCCCATCCTCCTCCCGTCCGCCGCGTCGCGACAGGGGCTCGCCCCGGACCGGGGGCGGGGCGCGGGACGGTGGTGCGGACAACATCCCCTCGGTATGTTGTCGGGGTCGCCGTTCTCCGTCACCCCCCTGCACGGGAACGCCGACCGCTTTCCCGACGCTGGCGCGGCGCGGGTGGGTGCGATCCCGCCGACACACCCCCGCGTCGGCGGGATCTTCCCTTTTCTCTGTGCCACCCCGGACCGGGGGACGCGCCCGGGGCGGGCGGGCTTCGGTGACTTACCGGCTCTCGATCGCACCCCGGCGCCGGAACGAGCCGCCCTCGAGGTCGGCTCGTTCCGCCCGGTTCGTGACCCGGGTAGCCGGTCCAGGGGCACGAGGGCGGGCCCTCGGCGGGACGTGCGCGGGTGACCGGCAGAGCGTTCCGGCCCCGAGCCCACCCCATGATGACCCGGCGCCGGGGGTGTCCGCCAGCACCGGCCGGTGCCGACCGGCGGGCGGGTTGCCGGGGCGGGAGCGGGGGTATGCCCTTCCCTGCGGGTGTTCGGCGCGGAGTGTCCGGGCCGCCTCACCTCCCCCACGTCGGGGCGGTTGCGGGCAGCGGTGCCGGGCAGACCGCCGCGGTGCGGGCGGCGCGGTGCGTCGCTCGACCTGCGCAGGGCCCGCGGTGGAGGCCGGGCCGACCCCGGGGCACTGTTCCCTCTCCTGCCCCGCCCGGCCCGGCTCCCGCCCCCACGTCCCCGGCCGGGGCGTCGGCCGCCGCAGGGGCGCGGTCATCCTCCCGCGGGTCGAGGCCGACACCGACCGCGGGTGTCGTGCGGACGCCCCGGCGCGGCGAGCCCCGGGTGCAGGCGGGCCCCCAGCGCGGCGGGCCGCGGCGTCGATCGGGGCGCGCATTGTGTGCCGGCGCCGGCGGCGGGGAACCCGGATCCCACGGGAGTGGAGCGTCGCCGGAGACGTCCTGTTCTCGAGGTGGTGCGGGTCCAGACCGGGGCCCGCACCATCGGTTCCTCCCCGTGGTCTCTGCCGCCCGGCTCAGGGGCGCAGCCGGGCGTGCCGGGCGGCGCAGTGGAGGGCGTCGCCGACGGGGCCGGGGGCCGGTCCCCTGTCCGCCAGACAGTCGCGCACCTCCACGGCGACGGGCCGGTCGAGCGGGTCGAGGTCTGCGCGGTGGTGGTCGAGGTCGTCGGCGATCTGCCGGGCGGCGTGTTCGGCGGCGCGCAGCCGGGCCCGGACCGCCTCGATACGGGCGGCGAGCGCATCGCTCATGCGGGGGAGTCCTCGGGAGCGTGCGGTGCGTCGTGTGTGGTGGCGAGGTAGCGGTACACCGTCACCCGGCCGCCAGCGGTCAGGCCGCAGACGGGGGTGGGTGAGTGCTCCAGGTGAGCTTGCGGTCGGCCGGTATCGGGTGCCACCGGGCGAAGGGGGTGTGGTGGTGCAGGCTCGACACCAGCTCGGCGAGCAGGTGGGCCAGCGAGTCCCACCGCGCCGGGCGGGTGGGGGCGCCGCCGGGTCGGTACTCGATGACGGCCCCCCGGTGCGGCCCCGGTTCGGTGACGACGACGAGGTGGTGGTCGGCGCCGGCAGCGAACGGCACGCAGGCGATCGGCGGCGGGGCGTCGGTGTCTTCTCTGCACTGCGCCGGGGGCGTGGCCCGGCGGTGACCGGCGGCCACCGTGTCGGGTCGGGTCCGTGCCGCCGGGGTGGGAGCGGCCAGTGCCTCGTCGAGCGAGAGCAGCGTCGTCTGCGGCAGCAGAGTGCCCAGGTCCACTCCGGAACGGGTGTGGGTGTAGGTACCGCCCTGCAGGGCGAAGAACCGGCGCAGCTCGTCCGGCCACGGGGCCGGGGCGGCCGCTTGGGCTGCTTTGAGCGTCGCCTCCCCGACCGGCGGGCGCACTGCATGCCGAGTCAACGGTGCGAATCGGTCGCACCAGGTCAGAAGGCGGTCCCACTGCTCGGTCATCGTCATCGGCCCGCTCCCTTCGGGGGTGTCGTCTCGACGGAGCCCTCGGGGGGTGTCGTCCTGTCCAGGCCGGGTGTGCTGTGCCCCGGCCGCCGTCGTGCCGGACCGGGGACGGCCCCGACAGCCCCGAGGGCTCCGTGCCCGTGGCGGATCCTCCGTCGAGGTCAGGGCCGGACGGGATTGCGCAGGACGGACAGGGCGAGCCCGAGTCCGGTGGCGGTGGCGGCGCCGGCCGCCACACCCGTGGCCAGCGACTGCTGCAGCAGCCCGGCAGTGCCGGCACACAGCAGGCACACCGCGGTGGCCACCAGGAATGCGGCCCAGTCGGTGCCCGCGGCGCGGGGCCACCGTCGGACCAGGGTGATCAGTGCATCCATGGGTACCGGTTACCCACCGGCACGGGCAATATCACTTCCGATGGGGCAACCCTCACCTCCGCCTCGCCGGGCCGCTTTCCGAGGCGCCGCGAGGCGAGGCACGTTCCGCTCGCACCGCACCTCATCAGGTCCACGAGAGCAACGACGGTGGTGCACGCATGGGCGAGGAGCTGTGGCAGCCGCGACCGGACGCAGCGCCTCGGGTACACCCGCGAGCGGATCCGGCCTCGGCGGATCGGTGGAGGCGCCGCCGGTGCTGACGAGCGAGAGCATGCCGGCAACGGGTGTGTGGGAGCCATCGTCCTCTCCCCGCAGGGCCCGGTCTGGCCCAGGGTCAGAACGTTGCCGCAAACCGGTTCACGTTACCGAACCCGTTGCAAGGGAAGATGTTTCGTCTCGGTGCGCTTGCCGCCTTCGAGACTCTGATCCGAGGCGGGCGCCGCGAGCAGACGCTGGTGGCTCGGGCATAGTCGAGCGCTTCGGCCGCAGAGACAGACACCGTCTCTGCGGCCGAAGCGTCGTGGCCGAAGGCCTTTCTCCGGAGAGTCGTCTTCTCTCCTGGCGAAGGGCCCGGTCAGATGACGGTGCCGATGAGCTGTGCACTGCCCGTACCCAGAGTCTGCAGGAGGCCGTTGAAGTTGCTGAGAAAGGCATTCAAGATCTCGGTCATCTGTTTCTCCCGGTGTAGGGGTCCGGCACCACACCGGACCGACTTTTCGGTGTCCGCCGACCGGAGACATTGCCCCGGCGACGTATCGAGGAATACCTCGTGGTCGGTTCGATACACCTGACGAGCACCCCGAAACCGTGTGAGTAACTTCACAATCCTCGATCTCGGGGTATTCGTGCCGGAACAGCCGGCCACGCAATACAATTGCGTCCCTTTCGGGGTGTGCCGCGCGTGTGCTTCGCCGGGAGCGCTGCGGTTCCGAACCTTCCCGGGAGTGGGGAAATCCTTGCGTGCGATGCGTCTTGGCCGGATCCCCACCGGTGGGCGGGACGTGCCCCGCACTCACTTTCCGTGGATGAAGAGGGGCGTTCGAGGAGAGGCGAAAAAACACCCCGACGCCCGGCCGGCCTGTCCGGTGCATGAGACGGCTGCTTCCGGGTACAGCCTTCCGAAGGCGCGGTCGCTGTGGATAGCGCCTCGAAGCGGACGAGGTCGAGGAGGGTGGATGACGGTCGGATTGCCTACGTCCTCAGGGCGGGACCGGGGGTATGCGGTGTTCGTGGTGGACGGGCACGACCTGACCCGCCGGGGGCTGGCCGGTCTGATCGACGACCATCCCCGGCTGCGCGTGGCCGGGGAGGCCAGGTGCCTCGCGCAGGCCCGGAACCGGGTGCCGGCGGCCGCGCCGGACATCGCGGTGCTCGACGCCGACCTTCCCGACGGCACCGGGCTCGAGCTGTGTCACACGCTCACCGCGGCCGCTCCGCGGTTGCGGTGCGTGCTGTGGTCGCTGCGGTTCGACCCGGGTCTGCAGCAGGCCGCCCTGGCCGCCGGGGCCTGCGGCTACGTCGGCAAGGGCGCGACCGGCCGGGCCCTGACCGAGGCCCTGACCCGGATCGGGGACGGTGCGGTGGTACTCGACCACCCCGGCGAGGCGGCCGAGGCGGACCCGTTCGCCGGGCTGACCGCACAGGCCCGGCGGGTGCTGGAGCTGCTGGCCCAGGGGCTGACCAACCGACAGATCGGCACCCGGCTGGGGCTGGCGGAGAAGACGGTGAAGAACTACGTCTCACGGATCCTGGCCACCTTGGGAGTGGCCAGCCGCACCCAGGCCGCGATCCTGGTCACCGAACACACCCTCACCGTCCCTCGCCCGAACTCGAGCCAGCCGCGACCGCCCGCGGCCGTCCCCTCGGTGGGGGTCATCGGTCGCCGACCGCCGGCCCATACCGCCGCACGGCCGGCGGGCCGCAGAAGCGAGACCGGCTCCACCCGGCGGGCGTCCCCCTCGGTGTCCTCGCCTGCCGCCGCGGTGTCCCGGTCCCGTGACACGGGCCCGGGGTGGTACGCCGCGTCCTGAACCGACCGAACGTCACCGGCGACACCGCCCCGACCTGCTCAGCGGTCTGCTCCACCTTCTATAGCGGTGGACCTCGGCGGCGCTCCACCCGAACACCTTCACGTGCGGGTCAGCTCATGCGCTGCAGCCTTGGTGCCGTGTCCGACGATGCGGAAAACCCCTACCCGGGACGGGTGGGGGCCGTGCGACGGTACCGGTCAGGGCAGCAGACGGGCGTGCCGCACCGCCGAATCGAGCGCAGCGTCGGCCCCGTCCAGCGCCAGGCCCATGTCCGCCAGCGAGTCGATCACCTCGACCGCCACCGGCTGATCGACGGGGTCGAGACCAGCACGAGTCCGGTCGACGTCCTCGGCGATCACGCGGGCGGCCCGCTCGGCCTCCCGCAGCAGGCCGCGCACCGCCTCGATCCGGGCAGCCAGAGCGTTGCTCATGCGAGCCGGCGATTGAGCTCGGCGGACTTCGCTGCGACCTCCTCGGCCGTGGCGTCGAGCCGGTCGGCGAGGTCGGCAAGGTAGCGGTACACCGTCGCCCGGGACACCCCGAGCACCCGCCCGACCTCCGCGGCGGTCATGCCCTTGGCTCGGAGCTCTCGAGCGCGTGCGGCCTGTGCCTCGTCGAGCTTCGGGCGACGGCCCCCCTTGCGTCCGGCGGCCGCCGCGGCCGCCAACCCGGCCCGGGTGCGTTCGACCATCGTGTCCCGCTCGAGCTGCGCGAACGCGGCCATGATCGTCAGCATGGCCCGGCCCATCGCGCCCTCGGTGGTGATGCCCTCGGTCAGGGACCGGAACCCGACGCCCCGCTCGTGCAGCTGATCGACCACCTCGAGCACGTGGCGGGTGTCGCGCCCGAGCCGGTCCAGTTTCCACACCACCAGCGTGTCGCCCTCGCGCACGTAGTCGAGCGCCGCGTCGAGCTGCGGCCGCGTCGTCTGGGTGCCGCTCACCCCGTGGTCGGTGAACACCCGCGCCACCCCGGCTGCCTCGAGGGCGTCGAGCTGCAGCTGCGGGTTCTGGTCCGCCGTCGACACCCGCGCGTATCCGATGACCGCCATTCCCTGCCCCTGTCGTCTCATATCCCCGTCGTGCTTGGGGGTTCCGAGACTAGATCAATCGAGACGGTTTCTGAGACACCCACGGCGGCGTGTCGTCCCTGGTCGCACCCGAGCGGGCGCCGTCGCCGTCTCGGTCGCGCCAAACGATCCTTTACGAGACGAAGCGTGTAGAGGGGACGGGGGCCCGAGAAGAATCTCCGGCGTTTAACATACTGACCGACCCGTTTGTTGTTAGTGTCTCGAACGTCCGGTTCGCTCAACTTTTGGACTCCGGTGGGCAGGCTCGCCTAGCGCTTTGGGGAGGAATGAATGAGATTGTTCCGTAACCGTTTTGCGGTACCGCTGGCGGTGTCGATGCTGGGATTGGGTGTAGTGGTCGGAAGCGGGGAGACCTCGGCGCAGCCACCTTCCGCCCCTCCACCCGAGCCACCCGCGGCCGGGACGATCACGCAACGCGTGACATTCACATCTCCCGAGGATCCCGCCCAGGTTGCCGATATCGTCGCCCGAGTCGGAGATGCAGTTCGGGCGAATCCATCTGCGCGTATGGCCCAGCAGTACGAGTGCTTCGACGATCGATTCAACGGATGCGACGCGTTCCTTGCCGAGATCGTGCAGGAAGGGCAACGGACACCGGGCGGCCCGATCGAAGAATTCGGCCGGTGGAGGGTCTACATCACTCTCACCACACGCATGCAGGTTCAGCAACCGACTGGTGTCGCGATGTTCAATGCCACGGTCACCCCTGTCGGGGAACCCGTGCCTGGCACTCTCGAGTTCAATTTCCGTCAGCTCCGTCCCGGCAGCAACGCCGGTGAGCTCGTCGAGACGTGGGCAATGCCGGTGGCGCAAGGGGAGACGTTTTCGGGCATGGCGGATATCGACTCGCCGCCCGCGCAGGTATACCAGGACGACTCCGACTTCCTCTACGACTGGGTGTTGGACTCGCCGTTAGCCGGCCGCAGCACGTCCAACGGCACCGAGTACACGAACCTGAGCATCCGGTGCGACCGAGCCCCGTACCTCAACTACCGCACAGGCTGCGTCAACTCGCGGTATGTCCCTACTCTCGAGTTTCCGCCCGCGCAGTTCCCCAATATCAGCCAGAACGTGGCGGCTCACCAGCAGTACACCGGTGAAGGAGCGACCTGGGGGACTCCGCTGCACCGTGCCAACCCCGCAGATAGACCGAACCATCACGACGAATCCTGCCGCCAGGATCGCGAACTCAAACTCGGTCCGAAACCTCCTGAAGAGGAGATGACGGATCCAACTTGCGACGAGTATCCATTCGCATCTTCGGTCGAAGGCGGTGGTGAAGCCAGCGTGATGTGGGTCCCGAGAACAGAAAACAGCGCGCAAGGGAACAGAATCCGCGGCTTCTACCAGCAGAACCGCATCATGATCGGCGATCCCTTCTATGTCAGCTGACCGCGTCGCTTCCAACCAATCCCAATGAAGATCGACATCGTATACCCGGAAAGGGCAAATCATGAGGAACATCGCCAAGAAACTCACCGTAGGCGTTGCAACTGCAGCCGCACTGACCATCGCCGCATCTGGCACCGCGCAGGCCGACGTCCTGACCGGCTGGGTAGGGCCAGCCGGCACCAACAGCACCGGAGTCATCTTCCTCAACACCTCGACGATCATCAATTCGCCCGCGCTGCGGGCCGAGTCGAAGATCTACTCGTCCTTCGGACAGACGGTGCCCACCGCCGAGATCGGTGTCCGTGCGCGTCTGTTCAAGAGCGGAGCGTTGTGCGAGGCCACGACATACAGATACAACCCTCGGCCGGCCGCCGAGTTCACTCTCGGAACGACCGCAACATGTGGTTCGGGCTGGTACAACAGCCATGGCTTCACCGCCGTCTGGGATGGCACCAGCTCCTACAAAGAGGCGCTGACCTTCCCCACCAACCCACTCGAGTGGATCGATCCTGCAGCGTCGCCGTCGGCTCGCAGCGCGAACACCGAGCCGTCGTTCGACAGTGGCACCAACGGCAGCGGCCAGACGTTCGGCTCAGGTGAATCTGCCACCAACGACGCCGAGCTTCCCGACCTTGTCGCCGCGATCGGCGACGACGGCGTCACAGTTGGGTATGTCCGCAAGTCCGATCTGGCCGACGGGCCTGCCGCGAACCCGCAGGCGGCCGCGACGCAGTCCGGTGCCGGGCACACTGTTCCGCTGCTCGAACAGGACGGAAAGACACAGCTCGGGACCTTCACACTCCGCTGAGAAATCCCGACATGCAAACGTTGCCGTGGCGGCTCGCCGTACTTGTGCCGGTGGAGCCACCACGGCTGCATTCCGATCCCGTTAGATGGTGACCATGGACTTTCCTGCCGCGGCTTCCCTGCTGGTCCGTCTCGACTACTCCGACGACGAAGCGTGGACTGAGACGCTGCGCGCGACGGGTGAGCCGGACCCGGATACCGGCTACCGCGCCGCCTTGACGGTGGTGGAAAACCCGGAACTGGATGGTATGCCTGTCGATGAGCTTCTCGAACACCTGATCGGCGCAAAGAACTTCTACTCGCACGTGTTCGTTGTCGACTGGTACACCCTCGACCATCCCGAGCATCCAGTTCTGGCGATCGAACTCCCTCACGGGCAACGCGACGCGTTCGGTTTGCGTGTCGTGCCGTCACAGATGGCTTCGGTCGAGGCCAATCTCGCCACCAGCAACCTTGACCTCGAAGAATATGCCGAAGGCGCCGATTCCGACGGTATCTACCGCGGCACCACTTCTGAGACGCCTTCGAGGATCCCCATACGGACGGAGCAAGTCCTGGCGGCGATGGAGCACAGCCCGTCGACTCCTGCTCTTAACGAATTTCGCGCCGTCTTGGAAGACGGACCGAGCGAACTCGAGGCATGGCAAGCGAACCCGCAGAAATGGTACGAGGAACGCAGTAGCCACCCGGCATCGTTCTACGCCCAGTATTGGGACGTGCTTGGTGAGGAGGAGTTTCGAGAGGCTCTCAGGACTTCCGAAACCGTACTCGGCATGGACGTGCGCATATCACCCATCACTCGCTGGGACGTGCTCCTCGACCCTGCAACGTTCAAACCGCTAGCCGCAGCGAGATGGACCAAGCGGCCGCCGCGGTCGGCTCGCCGGACATAGGTTCTGAGCTAACCGCCGTAACCCAGACGCGATGAAGGATTCGCGTTCTCGGCTCCCTGAGGTTCATAGGACGCGATTCCATGCCGATCGAGCCGACCGGAGCGACGGAAACGCCATCGGCAGCTTCACCACTGGGAAATACGTCGAGTCCGAGGTAGGTGACGATGTCACAACTGTGGGTGCTGGCAATACCGGTGGTCGTGGTGGCCGTGCCGCTGGCGGTGCTGACCGCGATAGGCCAGCACCGCCGAACACACCGGATTGGCTTGTCCCTGTTGGCCGGGGTGTGTTTTCCAGCCGTCTGGATCGGATGGTATGTCCGCGACGATCTACGGCGGGCACGGTCGTGCCGCGCTCCGGGACGTACCTATTAGCCGATCGCTTGTGTGATCAGGCTTCTCACCCCTTTGTGAGACGGGGTCGTTCTCTTGAGCGAATGTCACACACCTGCGCGGTGGGCAGGCTGTTCAGGACGCCGCAAGGCGCGGCACGCTCAGCCCGAACCGAACCCCAGCAGATCCACGAGGGCAACGACGGTGTTCCACACGCCGGCGAAGAGCTGCATTGCGGCAGCCGCGATCGGACGCAGCGGCTCTGGCACGCTGGCGAGCGGATCCGGCCCTGGCGGACTGGCGGAGGCGACACCTGCGCTGACGAGCGAGAGCAGGCCGACAAGTGCAACAGTTACCGTAGCTCTGAGTCTATTCATGATTATGCATTGTCGTGCATCGCCTTCGTCCCGACACTGTCTGCGGACAGGTTCGAAGGATACGTGAGCACCAACTTCTGCTTCATTGCCCAGGGTAGCGCTGTGAGGCGGCACGTCAGGCTGGACCGTGGCGATTCCAGCCGGGCCGTTCAGACCGGCGATGGGGGTGCCCCGGAAGTAGGCATCGACACCACCGCGCGAGTCAGTGCTGGTGTTCCGCTGGCCGCACAGGTGTGGGGCAGGATGGTGCGCATCGTTGTCGATCGCAGGTGATGGGATGGTGTCGTGCCGGAGCAGTGGTTGACCGAGGCGGTGGCAGCGTTCGGCCAGGTGTGCAAGGCCAAGCTGGCCGGCCCGGGCGAGCCGGAGGCGGCGATCCGGGCACCGATCGAGCAGCTGCTCGCCACGGTCGGGGCGCACCTGTCGGTGAGCGTGGTGCCGCACGACGAGGTCCGCGACACCGACCGGGGAGTGCGCCCGGACTACGCCATCAGCGTCGACGGCGCGATCACCGGCTACGTGGAGGTGAAAAAGCCCGGCGCCGACCTGGATCCGGCCTCGTTCACCGGCCACAATCTGCGCCAGTGGCAGCGCCAACGCGACCTGCCGAACCTGATCTACACCAACGGCACCGAATGGCGGCTCTACCGCGACAACGAACCGGTCGGCGATCCGGTGCACCTCGGCGGCGGCCCACTGCGGACCGCCGGCAGCGCCCTGACCTGTCCGGACGAGTTCGCGCAGCTGCTCACCGATTTCCTGCGGTGGATACCGGCCCCGATCACCAGTGTGGTCGCACTGGTGCGGGCCGTGGCGCCGCTGACCCGGCTGCTGCGCGGCGAGGTCCTCGACCAGCTCGCCGCGGAGAAACGCGCGGTCAAGGCCGGCGCCGAGGAGAGCACGCAGCCGTTCCAGGGCCTGGCCCGCGACTGGCGCCGGCTGCTGTTCCCCACCGCCAGCGATGCCACCTTCGCCGACGGCTACGCCCAGGCGGTGTCGTTCGCGCTGTTGCTGGCCCGCACCGAGAACATCGACCTCGACGTCGCCGGAGGGTTGCACAACGTCGGGACCAAGCTCGCCGGCCAGCACTCGTTGATGGCCCGGGCCCTGCAGCTGTTGACCGACTACGTCGCCGACGACTTCAAGGTCACCCTGGATCTGCTGGTCCGGGTGATCGGGGCCGTGGACTGGCCGAAGGTCCGGGCCGGCAAACGCGACACCTACCTGCACCTGTATGAGCGGTTCCTCGAGGAATACGACCCCGAGCTGCGCAAGAAGTCCGGCTCGTACTACACCCCGCACCAGGTGGTCGAGCAGATGGTGCGCCTGACCGACGAAGTGCTCGTCACCCGCCTGGACAAGCCTGCCGGATTCGCCGACGACCATGTCGTGGTCGCGGATCCGGCGATGGGCACCGGCACCTACCTGCACGAAATCATCGAGCACGTCGCCCGGCAGGTCACCGACCGGGACGGGCCGGGGGCGGTGCCCGCCGCGATCGGCACCCTCGCCCGCCGCCTGTACGGGTTCGAGCTGCAGATGGGACCGTTCGCGGTGGCCGAATTGCGCGCCACCGATCTGATGAACGACCTCGGCGCCGCCCTACCCGAGAACGGGCTGGGGTTGTTCGTCACCGACACCCTCGACGATCCCCACGCCGAGCAGACCCAGCTCGGCTCCGGGCTCGAGCTGATCAGCCGCTCCCGCTCGCGGGCGGCAAAGGTCAAGGCCAAACAGAAGGTCACCGTCGTCATCGGCAACCCGCCCTACCGTGAACGCGCCGAAGGACTGGGTGGTTGGATCGAAAACGGCAGCGGCGCCGACCCCTACCGGCCCCTCGACGACTTCCGCGCCGACGGCAACGGCCGCACCGAGTACGTGTTGAAGAACCTCTACGTCTACTTCTGGCGCTGGGCCACCTGGAAAGTCTTCGACGCCAACGCCGATCTCCCCGAGGGCGACACCGGCGTGGTCTGCTACATCACCACTTCCGGCTACCTGCGCGGCCCCGGCTTCAAAGGCATGCGCGAATACCTGCGCCGCACCGTCTCCGAGGGCTGGATCATCGACGTTTCCCCCGAAGGAATCCGACCCGACGTGGCGACCCGCATCTTCCCCGGAGTCCAGCAACCCCTCGCGATCGCGCTGTTCGTCCGACGCCCCGACTGCGACCGAGACGTGCCGGCCACCATCCACTACACCGCCGTGCACGGCCGTCGCGCCGACAAGTACGCCGCACTCGCAACGCTGCATCTCACCGGCCCGGAATGGCGCCTGGCCCGCACCACCTGGCAAGCCTCATTCACTCCCGCCGCGGACACCGCCTGGGACGACTACCCCGCCGTGAACGATCTGCTGCCGTGGACGGCACCCGGGGTGAAAGCGAACCGCGGATGGGTCTACGCCCCCGGCCCCTCGATCCTGAAAGACCGCTGGACAAGGCTGCGGGTCGAAACCGACCCCGCGACCCGGCTCACGCTCTTCAAGGACTCGCGCGATTCTGCACTGACCAAAGGTAAGAGTCCACTGCCAGGTCACGACACGGCACAGAACACCACGAGCCCTTTAAACCAACAGATACCTACCGAGCCGGCGATCGTGCAAGTGGGCTATCGCTCTTTCGACCGCCAATGGCTGATCGCCGACCACCGGGTCATCGACCAGGCGCGGCCTCCCCTGTGGTCGGCACGTATACCGGGACAGATTTTCGTGGTGGAACAGCACTCGAAGCCGTTGAGAGACGGTCCGGGCCTAGTGTTTTCGGCATTGATCCCCGACATGGACCATTTCAAGGGGAGTGAGGGCGGCCGTGTATTGCCGCTGCTCCATCCGGGCGGTCGGCCGAACCTCGCCCGGGGGTTGACGGGGACGTGGTCGCTGCTGGTTGGACACCCCGTCTCGGCGGTCGAGGTGATCGCCTATGTCGCCGGGGTCGTCGCGCACCCGGCGTTCACGGAGCGGTTCACCGACGAGCTGACCACCCCTGGTATCCGCGTGCCCCTCACCACCGTGCCGGAGTTGTTCGACCGCGCTGTGGATCTCGGTCGGCAGGTGCTGTGGTTGCACACCTACGGCCGCGCGTGCCCGGATCCCGCCGCCGGTCGGCCCGCGGGCGACATTCGTCTGCCAACCGGGGATCCGTCCCGGATCATCAATCTCACCGGGGTGCAGACCATGCCGGAGACCATCGAGTACGACGCCGACACCGGCACGATCTTTCTCGGTGGCGGCTCGTTCGGTCCGGTCGCGCCTGCGGTGTGGGAGTACACCGTCGGCGGCAAGAACGTGATCCGGTCCTGGTTCAACTACCGCAAGAAGACCCCGACCGGCCGCAGGACCAGTCCCCTCGACGCCATTCACGTCGAATCCTGGCCGGCGGAATGGAACAGCGAGTTGATCGACCTGCTGACCGTTCTGACCCGACTTGTCGCGCTGCACCCGGAGCAGGCAGAGTTGCTCGAGCGGGTCGTTGCCGGCCCGCTGGCCTCGAGGGGCGACCTCGCTGCGGCCGGGGTCGGTTGGCCCGGAGCCGGCACCGACCCGCAACGCCGACCCGATTACGGTGCCGTCTCGGTGCCGACGGACGACGGTGGGGGTCAACTCGGACTTGCGTTCGAATGAGTGCTTCTCGGTGCGCCGGATCCCGGACCAGGCACCACCTCGGGAAGGGGACGGCCGGCGCCGGTGGCGCAGGTATTTTCGCATCGATGCGGTGACACAGCCGTGTGGAGCTGGTTGCCGCGGAACGGGAGGGGACATTGTGAAGACACGACTGCTGACGTGGGCATGCGCGCTGACCTTGGGGGTGCTCGCGGTCGCTGCACCGACCGCGACGGCGGCCCCCGCGCCGGACCCGTCCGTGGCCGTCTCGGTGGCCGTGCCGAACGATCTGGTGGTGCGGGGAGTCGCGGAACCGAGCGGGGCGATCACCGACGTGGGACTGCGGGCGGCGTTCGACCAGGGACTGCCCGTCGTGGAGGCGGTGCGCTCCTACTCTCACCGCGACACCACCACCGGGGTGATCTACCGGGTGGTGCGCGATCCGGCGCAGCTGATGTCACCGACGGCGAAGTTCGTCGTCGCCACCGGCCGGCCCCGGCCGAGGAGTTCCTGGCCACGACGAACCTGGCCAGCTTCGGCACCATGCAGCAGCTCGTGGACCACTATGCGCCCCGGGTGTACTACCCGGGCCGTTTCGTCGCCACGCCCCCGATCCAGCTCCCGGGCGCCTACTCCGCCGCGGGCATCGCCTTCATCACTCCATAACCCTGTCGTCGATCCGTGAGCGGACGCGGTGCCGGGAACTTCTCGGTGCCGCTCGAGGCGGCGGGGGTGCGGGCGTGGCGGGTCTGGGTGGCCAGGGCGGCGCAGACGGTGGCGAGCAGCAGCAGCCAGCCGGCGGTGGGGCGCAGCGCCTCGAGGTGGGTGCCGAGGCCGAGCAGGTGCGGGGAGGACCAGTTCTCGTCGGTGCCGAGCGCGTACACGGCCACCCACGCCGGCCAGGTGCGCAGCACCGAGCCGGGCAGGACCACGCTGGCGATCAGCGGCAGCAACACGATCGAGTAGGGCGCCCCGGCGGCCGGGGCCAGCAGGCAGCATCCGAGGAGCAGCACCCCGGCGGCGGTCAGGGTGTGCAGCCGCTCGTCGGCGCGCCGCCGGTGCAGCAGGACCAGTGCCGTCCCCACGGCGGCCGCCACCGCCGCGGCCAGCCCCGCGGCGACCGCCGGGGGCAGGTGCAGGTATGCGGCGGCGGCGAAGATCGAGCGGGGCGCCGGGGCGGCGTGGTCGAGCGCCGAGACGCCCAGCTGCCCGGTGCGGGCCCACACCAGGGCGCCGGCGAGGGTGGCGGCCGCGGCGGCGGTGAGCGCCTGTGCCCCTCGGCGCTGCAGTACCGGCACCGCCAGCAGCGGCGCGAACACCGGCATCAGCGCGAGCACCGCCCCGAGGGCGAGCGCGGCCGCGATCTGGTGCCGGTGCACCGACAGGTGCAGCCAGGCCACCAGGGCGAGCAGCACGAAGGCGCCGAGATCGTCGGTGAGCACGGTGGAGGTCACCGGGCCGGACAGGAACGTCCCGAGCAGCAGCAGCGGCGCCAACCACGAGCGCACCGACAGCTCCAGCAGGGGCAGCAGCAGCGCCCACGCCCCGAGCAGGGCCGCGATGCCGAGCACGTGCCACCCCCACCGGGCCGGGTCGGGTGTGAGGACGGCCAGGGGCGCGGTGAGCAGGGCGGCGCCGGGGCTGAGCGGCGGCACGCCGGCCCCGGCCCCGACACCGGCGGTGTCGGGGTTGAGGAAGGCGAACGAGGCGTCATAGAGGACGCGGAACCGGGCCGGGGGGAACGGCTCGGACAGCGACCACCAGAGCCGTTGCGCCACTACCAGCACCGCCAGCGGCCACAGCACGAACCCGGCGGCCTGGCCGGGGGAGCGGGCGGTGCGGGGTTCGACGGCGCCGAGCAGGCGAGCGAGGGCGGGCATGGGGTCAGGGTACGGACGGGGCGGTGCCGTCCCGCGCACCCGGGTGAGCGCCGGACCGGCACGGGCCGTCCGCGGTCTCCGGCACCGGCGCCCCGGCCCGGGTGCGGGGGTTGCCGGGCCGTGCCCGGGATCCCGGGTGCCCGCCGCGGCCGGCGGGCGCGGGGGGGGCGGTGCCGGCCGTACCGGACCAGGGTGACCGCCAGCAGGGTGAGGAAGACGAGCGGGTAGGCGCATTGGGCCAGCGTGCGCACCACCGGCCCGCCGGGGGTCATGAAGATCCCGATCGCCACGATCTGGTCGGGGTAGGAGCGGTACCACGCCAGCAGCGGCGCCATCGCCGCGGCGGGCAGCAGATACCCCACCAGCGGCCCCACCGCGCCGCGCGGTCGAGGCACAGCACCACCAGCGGCACCGTCCACACCCAGTGGTGGCCCCAGGAGAACGGGGAGACCATCGGCGCGGTCAGCCCGCACACCGTCAGGCTCAGCAGTTGCTGTCCGTGCCGGTACGCGGCGGTTGCGGCCCATAATCCGAGTCCGGCGGTCGCGGCGGCTGCGGCCAGCCACAGCCCCGTCGGTGGCTGGTCGGTGTGCAGGGCCCGGGCCAGGATGCCGCGGAGGGACTGGTTCGCCGGGGAGGAGATCAGCCCGATCCGGTCGGAGCGGACGATCGCGTCGGTGAAGAAGGTGCGGGCGTCGGAGAAGATCACCACGAACCCGACCACGATGGTGGCGGCGAAGGTGGCCGTGGCGACGGTGGCGGCGCGCCACTGCCGCACCGCCGCCAGGTAGGCGAGGAAGAAGGCCGGGGTCAGTTTCAGCCCGGCCGCGATCCCGACACCGACACCGCGCAGGCGGGCGGGCTCGGGCCGGGTCAGATCCCACAGCACCAGCACCAGCAGCAGCAGGTTGATCTGGCCCAGCCAGATCGTCATGCGCACCGGCTCGAGCCAGGTGCACACCGCCGCCAGCGCGAGGCTCACCACGTGCAGGCGGCCGGTGTCGGCGTAGCCGAGGGCGCGCCAGCTGAGCCACACCGCCAGATACAGCAACACCAGGTTCGTCAGGTTCACTGCGATCGCGGTGCCGGGGATCGACAGCAGCGACAACGGCACGAACAGGATCGCCGCGAACGGGGGGTAGGTGAACGGCAGCAGATCGAACAGCACGAACGAGTACAGCGATTCGGAGGTGCGCACGGTCAGCCCGCCGTGCCGGTACACCACGGCATCGACGCCGTTGCCGAACAACCCGAAGTGCTCGGTGAACCCGAGCAGCCGATCGTGTGTGACGAACGCGGCCGCGGTGGCCACCACCGCGGCCGCCGGCCACCACCGCGGCACCTGCCGGGCAGCGGCCTGTGCTCCACCCCTGTGTCCTCTCCCCATGACCCGAACCTAAGCCGAGACCGCATCCGGCCGCGAATCCGACCCGGCCCCAGGACCCGTCGAACTCCGCGCCGGGAGCGTCCCCGCGGTGCGATGTTCACACCGAAGCAAAGGTGCGCTGCGCACCACCGCCGTCGCCGAGAGGAGTGGTTTTCCTTCGAGTCGCCGACCGGGTGCAGTCGATGACACGGGGGCGAAGTTGGAGTCCACGGCACGGTCACGTCGGTGCCGAGGCGTATCGGTACCCGCCTCCGGGCGGTGTCGCGGCGGGGCGACGCCTCCGTTGTTCACGAACGTCCCAGGGCCCCGAAGCTAGAGCACAGAAACGCCGTGGCAATGGTGCGACCGCGCGGTCGGTCGGTGCCCCCCGGGGCGCGCTTCGCGTTGTGGTCGCGGCGGGCGGGGTGGGTTCCGGCGCGCCGACGCCCTGAGGGCGTCGGCGTAGCGTGCCGCGGGGCCCGCCGTCGGGGGTGTCCCGGCCCCGTGCCGGCGGGTGGACGGCGCTCGTGCCTCGCGTCCGTCGCCCCGGCCGGCCCGTGTCCGCGCCACCCCCGACCCGGTGTGCGCGCGCCTCCCATACCCGGGCCTTCGGCGCCGTACGCTGCTGAGCGCACACCGGAGCGAGCTATGCCCAGAGTTACTCCCTCGCTGCGCTCGGATCGCAACTGCTGGGCCGCTCGCCTCCCATTCGCTTCGCTCACAGGAGGAGCCGATGGCGCACGAGGCTGCATCGCCCACCCCGTCCGCGCCGAGCGGCGCGGACGCACCGCCGGGCCGGGCCGGCGGGGCGACCGGCGCCGGTAAGCGCAGCCGCACCGTGGCGGTGCGGCTGCACCCGACCGAGGAGGCGGTGTGGTGGCGGCGGCGGCCGCGGACGGGCACCGGCAGCTGGGGGCGTGGATCCGGGAGAAGGCGGTGGCGGGGTATCTCGGGCGGGGTCGGCCGGCGCGGGGGTCGGTGGGGTTGTCGGCGGAGGCGGTGGCCGAGATCAATGCGTTGCGGCAGGAGATGGCGCGGTGGGGCAACAACTTGAACCAGATCGCGCGGGCGGTCAATGCGGGGCAGGTCTCGCCGGCGGTGGAGGAGCATCTGCGGGTGCGCGGGGATCGGTATGTGCGGGTGTTGGCGCGGATCGCGGACCGGCTCGACGAGCTCGACGGGTGAAGGTGTTGGCGTGATTGCGAAGATCAGCACCGGCGCGGATCCGAGGGGGTTGGCGGCGTATCTGCACGGGCCCGGCCGGGAGACTCCGCACACGTTCCGCACCGAGCGGGGCCGGCTGATCGCCGGGGGGAAGGTGTTGTGCGGGACGGTGGCGGTGACGGCGAAGAACCCGACCCGGTGGGGGAAGGACTTCGCCCGCGCGGCGCGGACGAACGCGAAGGTGGTCAAATCGGTGTGCACTGTTCGCTGCGCTGCGCCCCGGGTGATCGCAGGTTGCGGGACGAGGAGTTCGCGGCGATGGCGCAGACGGTGGCGGAGCGGATGGGGTTCGCGACTCATCCGTGGGTGGCGGTGCGGCACGACGACGACCACATCCACCTGGCGGTCTCGCGGGTGGATTTCGTGGGCGG